>CAYWHF010000223.1:0-4844 GCA_964457695.1 uncultured Methylocapsa sp. | reverse complement strand
AAATCTCGACTAATTTATCGAACGGCATGCGCTGGTGAATCAGCGCGTCTTGGACGGTCTCATTGGACTTGACGAACAATTCTTTGAATTTCGGATCTCCGGAAAGGTCAAAACGCAAGACCAGATTGTTGATAAAAACGCCGATCAGATTTTCGAGATCCGGATCGTCGCGGCCTGCGATCTGGGTCCCGAAAATCACATCGGAATTTCCGGTGCAACGTTGCAGCACGGCCGCGGTCACTCCGCAGGCAAAGCTGAACAAAGTCATATTGAGGCGCCGGCTTGCTTGCTCCAATCCATCGCCAGTTTCCGGCGGAAGGACGATTGCGGCCAATTCGCCGCGGTGGCCCAACCTTGGAGGCCGCTCGTGATCCGGAAATACCTCGAAATAAGCCGCTCCTGCGAGCTTGCTTCTCCAATGGGCGATCTCCCGGTCGAGGACCTTGCTCGCCAAATATTCCTTTTGCCAAAGACAATAGTCGCCGTATTGCAAGGGGAGTTCAGGGACATGATAGGGCCGATTGGCCGCAAGCCCCTCCGCAATTGTGCCGAGTTCATGGGCAAGCAGACGGATCGACCAGCCATCGAAAATCATTTGATGCGCAGTGACGAGCAAATATGCCCGATCGGCGGCAAGGCGGAGCAAGGTGAGCCGCAGCAACGGCAATTGGCCGATGTCGAAGGGCCGGCGGGCCTCCTCTTGACCGAGCTCTGCAGACTTTTCGAGGCGCGTCTTCTCGTTTTCGGCGGTGAGGTCTACAACCGCTAGCTTGACCTTATACCTGCCGGCAACCGTTTGAACAAGTTCGCCGTCATTTTCCGAAAACGTCGTTCGCAGGATTTCGTGCCGGTCCGTGCAGAGCTGAAAAGCTTGCTCGATTGTCGCAGGTTCGACCGTGCCCCGGAGTTCCCAACGCAATGCTATATTGAGCGCCGGATTGCCCGGCTGAAGGGTATAAACGAACCAGGCGCGCCTTTGCGCGGCCGAGCAGGGAAATGTCAACCCATGGCTGCCCCCGGCGGCCAAATCATCGCCGGTTAGGGGCATCACGCTAGGGGCGATACCGGTGGTCACGCCGCAGACTCCAGCCCTTACTTCATTTCAGTATCATGCTATAGCAAATGGACCCTCTTTGATAAGCTCGACTTTGCCCACCGTGTTAAGTTGCATTACGGTGAACTTGCTGTTCGACCCATGCATAGGTCCGTTCCAACCCTATGCGCAGGCTTTGCGACGGGGACCAGCCAAGCTTTTCCTTGATGAGACGGTTGTCGGAATTGCGGCCGCGCACACCCAAGGGACCGTCTTTGTGGACGACGGTCAGTTTCTTTCCGGCGATATTGGTTACGAGACGAACGAGTTGATTAATGGTGACCATTTCGTCGGAGCCGACGTTCACCGGCCCTGAAAATTTGGAACGCATGAGCCTGGCCGTACCTTCAAGGCATTCGTCAATATAAAGAAACGAGCGTGTTTGCTGGCCATCGCCCCAGATCTCGATCTCGCCCCCTTGCCTTGCCTCGGCAACTTTCCGGCATATCGCAGCGGGGGCCTTCTCCTTTCCACCGGTCCAGGTTCCTTCCGGTCCGAATATATTGTGATACCGCGCGACTCGGGCCTCGATCCCATGGTTGCGTTGATAGGCGAGGTAAAGCCGCTCGCTAAACAGCTTTTCCCAGCCATATTCGCTATCGGGCGCCGCGGGGTAGGCACTATCCTCGGCGCAATTTGGATTATCGGGGTCGGTCTGATTATGCTCCGCATACATGCAAGCCGAGGAAGAATAGAAGATGCGCCGGATGTTGCGCTTGTGGCAGGCGTCGAGAACATTGAGATTGATCGCCGCGGAATTGTGCATGACATCGGCGTCATTTTCGCCGGTAAAAATGTAGCCCGCGCCCCCCATATCGGCTGCCAGCTGATAGACCTCGTCAAACCGGCGATCGATGACCTGGCGGCATAAAGAGGGGTCGCGCAGGTCGCCGATGACAAAGTCATCGGCTTCGGTCTCGGCGAAGGGATTAAATTTGAGGTCGACGCCCCGGACCCAAAACCCTTCCCGCTTTAGCCTCTTTACCAGATGACCCCCAATGAAACCTCCGGCGCCGAGGACGAGAGCCAATTTGTTTGCATTCATGCTGTCAGCCGCGCTCCGAGAATCTGAGGACAACAAACATTGTCGCTGATCGAAGTAAGATATAATCTTTTTTGCCGAGCAACAATATTCGTTCGCGCAAGACGCTGAGCACGAAGGCGGGCGAGATAATAAGATACCTGTGAGAGAGGCAGCATAATTCCACAAGCGGGGCTCGCTCCTCCATCTAGAATCATTCTAAAAATGTTTCACGTGAAACATTTTGGTCCGATTGAGGCCAAAAACCTTACATGCCGTAGGACGGTGGATGCCCCTCGATCGAGTAAGATCGGAAGCATTTTTGGTACGATTGGGATCGGGCGGGGTGGCGCGCCGATGGCCGAGCCCCAGAGCCAAAACACCTCCCTGATGTAAGATTCACCGAAAATAGAACGACGCATGGACCACGCTCGTCATGGCCGGGCGAAGGCGCCGTGGTAAGCGGCGAACTGATGCATTACCAGCCGCCCGAGAAGCTGACTTGCGGGAGATTGCCAAATGGTGGCAACTGTGAATCGGTGCATGATGGCATTGATTAGCGAAGAGGGCGCCAAGCCGGCAATCAACATTACGCGCCAAGATCCGCGCGCTTAGTGGCGATTTTGCCACATATAACAGAATTCCGGCCGCAAGGTTTATGTTCCCGTTGGCTGAGTCTTGGTGTTTTGAATACTGTGCCGCTTAAACAAATTCTCGGGTGCAGAACTCATAGATCCTGCCACTGACCTGGCCGGTCCCCGGATCCCAGTCCGGTAGCTTGACCCGACAACACGGGAACTTAAGGGGGCCATGAAGGCGCGAAGCAAACCGCAAGCCGCTCACCTGCAGCGCTTGCCCGCGCGGGCTCGCCTCCTGGCGACCAGCGCCCTCGCCGGCGGCCCGATCGGCGCTGGTGCTCGCGGCGGCGGTCGGCGTGACGGGGTTGACGCTTCCCCCGAAAAATGCCGCGGCGCAGGAAGTTTGCGGCCTTAGCAGTACCGGCGGCGAGCCGCAAAGTGGCGCGGACGCGACCGCGACCGGGCCTTTTGCCCAGGCATGCGGCGCCGGCGCCATCGCCATCGGGCTCAATGCCACCGCCATGGGGCAGTCCAGCATGGCCAACGGCGCCGCCGCCACCGCCACGGGCTCTCTCAGCCTCGCCAACGGCGCTCAGGCCACCGCCACGGGCGCGGGCAGCGTCGCCAACGGCGTCGACGCCAGCGCCACGGGCCAGGTCAGCGTCGCCAACGGCGTCAATGCCACCGCCACCGGCGCGTTCAGCACGGCCAACGGCGCCCTCGCCACCGCCACCGGGCAGTTCAGCACCGCCAACGGCGCCAATGCCACCGCAACGGGGCAGGGCAGCTTTGCCAACGGCGCCGCCGCCACCGCCGAGGGCCAGGGCAGCGTCGCCAACGGTGCAGCGGCCTCGGCCTTCGGCCAGGGCGCCAATGCGACCGGCGCCAACGCCACCGCCACGGGGCAGGGCAGCATGGCCAACGGCCTCGGCGCCACCGCCACGGCCGGCGGCAGCACCGCCAACGGTGCCAGTGCCACCGCCACGGGGCAGGCCAGCATGGCTAACGGCGCCTCTGCCACCGCCACAGGGCAGTTCAGCATAGCCAACGGCGCGAGTGCCACTGCCACGGGGCAGGCCAGTGTGGCCAACGGCGCTGCTGCCACCGCCACAGGGCAGTTCAGCATAGCCAACGGCGTGGCCGCCACAGCCACGGGCCAGGGCAGCGTTGCTAGCGGCGCGACGGCCTCGGCCTTCGGCCAGGGCGCCACTGCAACAGGGGACATGACCACCGCCATTGGTCAGGCGTCGGTCGCAAGCGCGACCGGCGCTACTTCGGTCGGCCAAGCGGCCGGCAACCGGAGCCAACAGCACCGCCCTGGGCACGGGGGCGAACGCGGCTTTTGTCGGTTCGACGGCGATCGGCGCCGGCGCGGTCACAACCCGCGCGAACCAGATCGCACTCGGCACGGCGGCCTCGACCTATACCGCGGCGGGCATCAACTCGGCCGCGAGCTTGGCGGCGCAAACCGGAAAAACCTTCTTTGTGACGACCGACGCCGCGGGGGATCTCGCGGCCTCGCCCCTCAATCCGGCGAGCATCGCGGGCCTGAACAGCCAGGTTTCGATCCTTCAGCAAGAAGCCACGGCGTTGCAGGGCGATGTTACCGCGTTGCAGCATTCCGTGCGGCGTGCCTATGAGGGGACGGCCATCGCCATCGCCCTCGGCGCGTCCGCGCTGCCGGACAACAAGACCTATGCGGTCAGCGCGCATTGGGGCACGTTCCGCGGCGAAAACGCCGGTGGCGTCTCGGCTCAGTTGCGCCTCTATGAATGGATGGTAGTGGACGGGGGCGTCGGCGCGGGCTTCCACGAGGGCGGCGTCGGCGGACGGGCCGGTTTGACCGTGGCGTGGTGACAAATGATGGCGGGAGTCCGGGCCCTGCTGTACGCGGCGGCCCTCGCAGGCGCGAGTTGCATGCCGGTGATGGGTTTGGCGCAAGCGCCAAAACCCGATCGACAAGAACGGCGTTTTGATTCTTGTTCGCTCAACCTTGCTGGCGCTCGATCAGGCCAACAAGACTGGGAATTATACGGTTTTGCGCGACCTTGCCGCGCCAGCCTTCCAGGCTGCCAACACGGCGGCGCGGCTGGGCGAGATTTTTGCCGCACAACGTAAGGACAATCTCGATCTTTCGGGCGTCGCCGCGCTG
>CAYWHF010000222.1:0-4876 GCA_964457695.1 uncultured Methylocapsa sp. | reverse complement strand
CGCCAATATTGCAAGGCTTGTGGCAGGAACCGAGTCGCGGATCGGGTCAAATTGATGATGCAGGAGCCGCCTGGCAGACCGCTTGCCGTTCTAAGCGAGGGGGAGAGATTTGATTGGCTGCGGCTTCTTCGCTGCGAAAATATCGGCCCGCGGACGTTTCGGCTTCTGCTCGACCGCCATGGGAGCGCCGCGGCGGCTCTTGGGGCCTTGCCCGAACTGATCGCGCGCGGGAAGGCCGGGCGTCCAATCCGCATTGCCACGATTGAAGAGACCGAGCGCGAGATTGAGGCGACGCTAAAGCTAGGTGGACGCTTTGTCGCGATTTGCGAACCGGACTATCCGCCACTGTTGGGCCGCACAGCGTCGGCGCCGCCTTTGATCGCCGTGCGTGGCAATTTTTTGAGCCTGCAACGCTCGAAAATCGCGATTATTGGCGCCCGCAACGCCTCGGCGGCGGGGCTTGCGCTTGCCGCGCAGCTCGCGCGGGGCATTGGCCGGGCCGGCCATGTCATCGTCTCTGGTCTCGCGCGCGGCATCGACGCGCGGGCGCATCAGACCGCAATCGAGACCGGAACGATTGCGGTCGTCGCGGGCGGCTTGGGTAATATATACCCGTCCGAGCACAATACGTTGCTGGAACAAATTCTCGAGCAAGGGGCTGCGCTCAGCGAAATGCCCTTTGGCTGGGAGGCGCGGGGGCGCGATTTTCCACGCCGCAACCGCATTGTCGCGGGGCTCAGCCGCGCGGTCGTCGTCGTCGAGGCAGCCAGGCGCTCTGGGTCCCTGATTACCGCGCGGTTTGCCGCCGAAGAGGGGCGGGAAATTTTCGCTTGCCCCGGCTCGCCGCTCGATCCGCGCGCGGAAGGTGCCAATCAATTGCTGCGCGACGGGGCTTCCTTCTGCACCAAACCTGAAGATGTCATTGATGCTATCGCGGAGGAGGATCTCACGGCGAAAGGGGCCGCCCGCGGCTTCTTCGAGTCTGATGCCTTGGCCTCACCGGGCGAGCCGTTGTGGGATGAGCTTGACTTTTCCGGCGTGACGGGGGCGCCGCCTCAGCCTGCCGGATTGGACGCCGGGCCAGCGCCGGGCGGCGGCAACGGCGGGCCGGCAGGTTTAGGCGGATTGCTGGACGACGAGCAAGCCGTGCGGACGAAAGCCGATGTCGCGGCCCGCGTTGCCGAGCTTTTGGGGCCTGCGCCGGTCTCGGTCGACGAACTTGCCCGCTTGACAGAAGCCCCGGCGCGGCAGGTGCGCACTGTCCTCATCGAGCTCGAACTTGCCGGGAAGATCGAATGGCGCGGCGGCGATCTCGTCTCAAGCCTGCCGGGTTCTTGGGTCCGCTCCAATGACTAGCGGAGAATGATTGCTGCGGAAGCCTTAGCGCGCTAATCTAGGTTAAGAGGCGGGAAAAAAGCCGTGTTGCCGCAAATTTCTCGCTGCTACCTTGCGCAGTTCGTTGCACTGCGGTACGGATCATTTGGAGCCTTTGTCCGTGGCCGTAATCTCCAGAGTGTTCACGCCCCGCTCGCGGGGTTTGTCCGAGGCGCGCCGTGCCGAGCTTGATTGATCAATATTTGCCGCTCGTGATCTTTATGGCGATTGCCGCCCTAATATCGGGCGCCCTGCTGCTTGCTCCCTTCCTTGCTGCACATAAGGCGCCGGATGCGGAAAAGCTCTCTGCCTATGAGTGCGGGTTCAACGCATTTGACGACGCAAGAATGAAATTCGACGTGCGGTTTTATTTGGTGTCTTTGCTTTTTATAATTTTTGATCTTGAGGCCGCGTTTTTGTTCCCTTGGGCAGTGGCTTTCCGCAGCGCCGGGACCTTCGGCTTTTGGTCGATGATGACGTTTCTCGCCGAACTGACAATCGGTTTTATCTACTTATGGAAAAAGGGGGCGTTGGAATGGGATTGAATATTCCGCGTCAGGCCATGGCCGAGGCGGCGGCCGACCCTTATTTTCTTTCGGTCAATGATCGCCTGGCAGACAAGGGATTTCTCGTGACCACAGCCGACGAGCTCATCAACTGGGCGCGCACGGGGTCGCTCATGTGGATGACCTTCGGGCTTGCCTGTTGCGCCGTCGAAATGATGCAGGCTTCGATGCCGCGTTACGATATTGAGCGTTTTGGCTTCGCGCCGCGCGGCTCGCCCCGCCAATCCGATGTCATGATCGTTGCCGGAACGCTGACCAACAAAATGGCGCCGGCGTTGCGCAAGGTCTACGATCAGATGCCCGAGCCGCGATATGTGATCTCGATGGGCTCTTGCGCCAATGGGGGCGGCTACTACCACTATTCCTATTCGGTCGTGCGCGGCTGTGATCGGATCGTGCCCGTCGATATCTATGTGCCAGGCTGCCCGCCGTCTGCGGAAGCGTTGGTCTATGGCATTTTGCTGCTTCAGAAGAAAATCCGCCGCACCGGCACGATTGAGCGGTAAGACTGTTTTGCGGTGAGCCGGATGAAGGTCACGGCAGTGCCGCATCGCAATGTTACGCGCGCGTAAATCGCGCATGGGATTTGGTCAGGATGGATGACGGCTTGCAGCAATTGGGCGAAGCGATCGCGGCGGCTCTGCCTGGCGCGATTACCGGGATTTCGACGGCCTATGGGGAATTGAGCTTATCGGTCGAAGCCGCCCGCCTCATCGAGACCGCGACTTATCTGCGCGACGATCCGGCTTGTCTCTTTGTTTGCTTCACGGATCTCACCGCCGTCGATTATCCGGCGCGCGAAAAGCGGTTCGATGTCGTTACCCATCTGCTTTCCCCCAAGCATAACCGCCGGGTTCGCATCAAAGTCGCGGCCGGAGAGGCGGTGCCGGTTCCCTCTTTGACCGGGCTTTATCTGGCCGCCAATTGGTATGAGCGCGAGGCCTATGATCTCTTCGGCGTGGTTTTTTCCGGTCATCCTGACCTGCGGCGGCTCTTGACCGATTACGGCTTTGACGGCCACCCTTTGCGCAAGGATTTCCCGATGACCGGCTATGTCGAGGTTCGCTACGACGATCAGCAAAAGCGCGTCGTCTACGAGCCGGTACAGCTCACCCAAGAGTTCCGTTCCTTTGACTTTTTGTCGCCATGGGAGGGGGCGGGCGGCTATGTGTTGCCTGGCGACGAGAAAGCCAAGGATAATCCGCGCTGAGCAGAGTCGAATAACTCGATATGGATGAGCGGTAGATCACGCGCATGAGCGACAACCCAGTCCGTAATTTTGCGATTAATTTTGGCCCGCAGCATCCGGCGGCGCATGGCGTCTTGCGGCTCGTTCTCGAACTCGACGGCGAAATCGTCGAGCGCGTCGACCCGCATATCGGGCTCCTCCATCGCGGTACCGAGAAGCTGGAGGAGGCCCGCACCTATTTGCAAAACATACCTTACTTTGACCGGCTCGACTATGTCGCGCCGATGAATCAGGAACATGCCTTTTGCCTTGCCATCGAGAAATTGCTTTCGCTCGAAGTGCCGCGGCGCGGCCAGCTGTTGCGGGTTTTGTTTTGCGAGATTGGCCGGATCCTCTCGCATCTCCTGTGCCTTACCACGCAGGCTCTTGACGTTGGCGCATTGACACCGCCACTGTGGGGATTCGAGGAGCGCGAAAAACTCATGGTGTTTTACGAACGCGCGTCCGGCGCGCGTCTGCACGCCAATTACTTCCGGCCCGGCGGCGTGCATATGGACGTGCCGCAACAGCTCATCGACGATATCGCGGCCTGGTGCGATCCCTTCCTAAACGTCTGCGACGATTTGCAGACCCTTTTTATTGACAATCGCATTTTCAAGCAGCGCAATGTCGATATTGGCGTCGTGAGTCTGGATGAGTGCTGGAAATGGGGATTTTCTGGCGTCATGGTGCGCGGCTCGGGCGCGCCATGGGACTTGCGCAAGGCCCAGCCCTATGAGTGCTACGAGGAAATGGATTTCGATATTCCGGTCGGACGCCACGGCGACAATTACGACCGCCAAGTCATTCGCATGGAAGAGATGCGCCAGTCCGTCAAAATCATGAAACAATGCGTCGCTAAGCTCTCCACGGCAGACGGGCCCGTTTCGTCTGCGGACGGCAAGGTGGTGCCTCCGGCCCGCGCGGAGATGAAGCGTTCGATGGAGGCCTTGATCCATCATTTCAAGCTTTATACGGAAGGCTTCCATGTGCCGGCGGGCGAAGTCTATTGCGCGGTCGAGGCACCAAAAGGCGAATTTGGCGTCTACCTTGTATCTGATGGCACCAATAAGCCCTATCGCTGCAAAATAAGGGCACCGGGCTTCGCGCATCTCGCCGCGATGGATTTTCTTTGCCGCAAATCAATGCTTGCCGATGTGAGTGCCATTTTGGGTTCGCTCGATATCGTCTTCGGGGAGATCGACAGGTGACCCCCCGTGCCGCCACAAGCAAACGCGCCAGAGATGCCGCTGTCCCTTTTAAACCGAAGAGCTGAGTAGATGTCCGTTCGCCGGCTTGCCGAGAAACAGCCGAAAGACTTTGCCTTTACCGCTGAGAATGAGGCAAGGTGTGCAGAAATCTTAAAAAAATATCCGGAAGGCCGTCAGGCGTCGGCCGTGATTGCGCTTCTGTGGCTGGCGCAGAAACAAAACGATTATTGGCTGCCGAAAGCGGCCATCGAGAAGGTCGCGCAAAAGCTCGGCATGCCATTTATTCGCGTGCTTGAGATTGCGACCTTTTATACGATGTTCAATCTCTCGCCGGTTGGCAAATTCCATATCCAGATGTGTGGCACAACGCCATGCGTGCTTGCCGGGGCTGATGCGATCAAGAAAATTCTTGAAAGCCGGATTGGCGGGCAAGGATCGGTGAACGCCGATGGCCTGTTTTCATGGATTGAGGTCGAGTGTCTTGGCGCTTGTTGCAA
>CAYWHF010000221.1:0-4882 GCA_964457695.1 uncultured Methylocapsa sp. | reverse complement strand
GGGCCCTCCTCTTGCTTTTGCGGCCGCCGCCGGAAAAGGGTCCCGTCGGCGATCTCTAATTCGCGCCAGCCGACCGGTTTTTGACGAATTACCGCTCTTGGGTCGTCGCGTTAACGCTATTGGCAGCCCTTGCCGGAACCCCTTTGCTCCGGCACCTTCGTTTCGATTTCAATCCGCTCAACTTGCGCAGCCCCAAGGTCGAATCTGTTGCTACTTTCCTCGATCTCACGAACGATCCGGACACGGACACCAACACCGTCGATATCCTCGCGCCAAGCCTCGCCGCCGTTCCGCCTCTTGTCGTGCGTCTCCAAAAATTGCCGGAGGTCGCCAGGGTCATCAGCATCTATAGCCTCGTGCCGGACGATCAGGACGAAAAAGTTGCCGTTATCGCGGCTCTCGCCACCTCCCTGATCCCGTTGCTCGATAAAAACCGCGAGCGCGAGCCGCCCACAGACGCGCAAAGCGTCGAAGCCATGGATCGCGCGGCTGACGCGTTTGTCGCAACGGCTAAAGGCCTGACCGGCAAGGGCGCCGATGACGCCCGCCGTCTCGCCGGTCTTTTGCGCCAGTTAGCGGCCGCGCCGCCGCAGCTGCGCGAGCAGGCACGCAAGACCTTCGTGCCAAGCCTCGATAACATGCTTCATATGCTGCGCACGTCGTTAACCGCGAAAAAGGTGACGATTGCTTCGATTCCCGAAGATATTTTGCGCGAATGGGTGACGCCAGACGGCCGCGCGCGTATTCAGGTCACGCCCTCTGGCGACGCAAACAACAATGACAACCTTCTGCGCTTCACGAAGTCGGTGCGCTCCATCGACCCTGCTGCCACGGGCGAGCCTGTTGCGGTTCAAGAATCCGGGGATACCGTAGTGCGGGCATTTATTGAAGCCGGGCTCTGGGCGTCGATTTCGATCATCCTGCTGCTCTTTCTCGTTCTGCGGCGGGCCACCGATGTGCTGTTGACCTTGACTCCTTTGATGCTCGCCGGGCTCGTCACCCTCGAAATTATGGTTCTGACCGGGTTGCCCCTGAATTTTGCGAATATTATCGCCTTCCCGCTCATGCTCGGCCTTGGCGTAGCCTTTACGATTTATTTCGTCATGGCATGGCGGGCGGGCACGGCAAATCTTCTCCAATCGAGCCTGACGCTCGCGGTGTTTTTCAGCGCCATGACAACCGCGACCGCATTTGGCAGCCTTTGGCTCTCAAACCATCCCGGAACGTCCAGCATGGGCAAGCTGCTCGCCTTGTCCCTCACATGCACATTGGCAGCGGCGCTCCTCTTCCAGCCCGCGCTCATGGGACCGCCGCGAAAAATCGACCCGAGCGGCGAAGACGCTTGAGGCGAAGACGCTTGATTTGCGTGGCCGCCTTGCGGCCAATCTAGGCCCACCATTTTTCCGGCGGCGCGATTCTTGGGGCCGATTGTTCGATCACTTGCGCCACGGAAAAAAGCGTCTCTTCGTCAAATGCGCGGCCGATCACCTGCAGCCCCAAGGGCAGGCCCTCCGCCGAAAGTCCCGCCGGCACGGAGAGGCCCGGCAGCCCCGCCATATTCACGGTGACCGTAAAAACGTCGTTGAGATACATTTCGACCGGATCGGCCTTGACCTTTTCGCCGAGCCCAAAGGCGGCCGATGGCGTCGCGGGCGTCAGGATCGCGTCGATCCCCTCCCCAAAAGCTTTCTCAAAATCCTGCTTGATCAGGGTTCGTACCTTTTGCGCCCGCAAATAATAAGCATCGTAATAACCAGCCGAAAGCACATAGGTGCCGATCATGATCCGCCGGCGCACCTCCTTGCCAAAGCCCGCGGCGCGGGTCTTTTCATACATGTCGATCATATCCTTGCCCGGCACGCGCAGCCCATAGCGCACCCCGTCATAGCGCGCGAGATTGGACGACGCCTCCGCGGGGGCGACGATATAATAGGCGGGCAGAGCGAAGCGCGTATGCGGCAGCGAGATGTCCACAATCCCGGCGCCCGCCTCTTTCAGCCACGCGACCCCTTGCGCCCAAAGGGCCTCGATCTCGCCTGCCATGCCATCGCGGCGATATTCTTTCGGAATGCCGATCTTCAACCCCTTGACGCCCCGCCCAACGGCAGCCTCGAAATCCGGCACCGGAAGATCGGCCGACGTCGTGTCCTTGGGGTCATGCCCCGCCATGGAGCGCAGCAAGATCGCTGCGTCGCGCACCGTGCGGGCGATAGGGCCAGCCTGATCGAGCGATGACGCAAAGGCAACGATCCCCCAGCGCGAGCAGCGCCCATAGGTCGGCTTGATGCCGGCGGTACCCGTAAACGCCGCGGGCTGGCGGATCGAGCCGCCCGTGTCGGTCGCCGTCGCGCCAAAACAAAGCCGCGCCGCAACCGCCGCCGAAGAGCCGCCCGACGAGCCGCCGGGAACAAGCCCGGCGTTTGAGCCCTTTCGCCGCCAGGGCGAAATCACCGGCCCAAAATAAGACGTCTCATTCGACGAGCCCATGGCGAATTCATCGAGATTGAGTTTTCCGAGCATCACCGCGCCGTCGCGCCAGAGATTCTTGGTGACGGTCGACTCATAGGTCGGCACAAAGCCCTCGAGAATGCGGCTCCCCGCCGTCGTCTGCACGCCCTCGGTGCAATAAAGGTCCTTGATGCCGAGCGGTATGCCTTCGAGCGGGCCCGCCTCGCCTCTCGCGATCCGCGCATCCGAGGCCCGGGCCATCGCAAGCGCCTTTTCCGGCGTCTCGAGAATGTAAGCGTTCAGCGCGCGCGCGCCCTCAATCGCCGCGATATGCGCCGTGGCAAGTTCTTCGGCCGAAATTTTTTTTTGGGCCAAGCCATCGCGCGCTTGCGCCAATGTCAGCTCGGTCAGGCCGCTCATCTCTGTGCTCACTCCACCACCTTCGGGACAACAAAAAAATGATCCTCTGAGGAGGGCGCATTGGCCACGATCTTTCCGGCGATGCCTCCGTCGGTAACAGTATCGGCGCGCTTTTTCATCGGCATCGGCAACACCGAGGTCATCGGCGCGACGCCCGTAACATCGACGCTTTCCAATTCCGCGACAAAGGCAAGAATCGCGTTGAGCTCGTCTTCAAGGTGCGGCACCTCGGCATCGGTCACCTTGATGCGCGCAAGATGGGCAATGCGCCGCACGGTCGCAGAATCGACGGACATGGGTCTTCCCGCTGTTGGGTTTCGGGAGGCTATAGCACCCGTTCTTCCCGCAGTGCAATGCAAGGGGCTAGTGACAGCGGCGCCGGCTCCCCGTGTCATAAGCTGACGCTGACTTGTGCCAGTCGCCCATCCAGGGTCACAAGTTCTGTGTGCAGATGCCGCGCCAGCCAGAGATAACTCGCGTCATAAATGCTGAGACCTGCCTGTTGCGCCAGCTCAATTGTCTCTTCGAGGTCCACATGGTGGTGCGCGATTTCAAGGCACCTGAACAATCGGAAGGCAGCAAAAAGCAACTCCCGCTGCTCCGGGTGCCGCCTAGCCTTCTTGAGGCACACGCTCGCGACTTCGAATGGCAAAAGCGCCGGCGCCGCGAGCGTGGCTTCCCGCAGGCGGGCCGCCACTTCGCTGGCTTTGGGCTCGCCGAACACGATTGCGGCGACTGCCGAGGCGTCCACGACCTTAACGGGCATCCCGGTCGGCACGGATCATTGCGCTGGACTCCGAGGATGTCCGCAACCCAAGCCGCCGGACCTCTACGAAAACTTCGTCCGGACTCAGCCGCTTTTCGGACCGGACCGTTTCTTCCAAAATAGCCAGGAGTTCCCCTTGAAGGGAACGATGGTTTCGGCTGGCCCGCTCGCGCAAGCGTTTCACGATCTCATCCGGGGTATTTTTGATGGATAGATTTACCGGCATGCTTGCTCCAATTCAGCTACAAATTGGCGCCATTATGCATCCAAAAGCCGGATGACCGCAAGCGTTTGCGACTAGTCCGGGCCCCCCGGTTGAGAACTGGCGGCTGTAGCTTTCGAGTCCGGCGTCTCAGCGCGCACGCTGAGGCCCTGTCACTTGGCGAAAATCTTCACGACCGAGACCGTTCTGCCAACGATGATGATCGTCTGCAAGCTGATCGCGCCAACCACCACCCACTTGAGGACTTCTGACCTGACCTCGGCAATAGAAGTCCTGACCTGTGCAATCTTGGCCTCGAGTTTCGCCAAATCCGCCCTGGTGGCAAGCTCGTCATGTGCGGCTTCGCCCAAAGCTTCGGCGAGCGCTTCAGCCTGCTCGGGCGTAAAATGGCCTTTCTCCCGCAGCGCCCGGGACAACCGAAGCGTGTCGAAAAGAATTGCACTCACCGGCGCACTATGGAGCGAGACAAGCTAAAAGTCCATCAACGCTGGGAAAGTATCCCCTCGTCCTGAGGAGGCCGCGAAGCGGCCGTCTCGAAGGGCGATTGCCGAAACCTCTACCGCTTGTCCCTCAGCGCCAGTAGCATTCCGTGCAGGCGCTCAGCCTTCTCAATATAGTACGCTGCCTTCGCAGTGCGATATTCTTCCAACGCGCCGTCAATAGCTTTGAGCGCATCGTTGAGATAACGGGGCTTGCGGGTCTTGTTGAACAGAGCGGGGTAAACAATGCCAAGGTTTTCCTGGGTTTGTGCCCAATCGAGCGGCACCCGCTCCCGCGTCCTTTCCTCCAGCGCCGCGCGATAGGCCGCAACCGCCTCTTCAAGACGCTTCGTCCGGCTCTCCCGCTCCCCAAGCCTCAAAAGCGCATTGCCGAGATTGTTCTGGGTCATCGCCCAATCGAGCGGAACCCGCTCGCGCGTATTTTCCTCCAGCGCCGCCCGAAAAGCCGCCACCGCCTCCTCAAGACGCTGCGTCCCGCTCTCCCGCTCCCCAAGCGTCTCAAGCACATTGCCGAGATTGTTCTGC
>CAYWHF010000220.1:0-4905 GCA_964457695.1 uncultured Methylocapsa sp. | reverse complement strand
GTACAGGAGCTTCAGTCAAAAACATTGCCCCAAGGCCAAGATTCTTGCCGTCAATGAAAGGAGCAAAACGACGCTACGGAAGTGACTTCCTCGGGTCGACTGAATCACGCACGGCCTCGCCAATAAAGACGAGCAGCGAGAGCATCAGCGCAATGACGACAAAACCGGTGATGCCAAGCCAAGGCGCGGCCAAGTTGGACTTGCCCTGCAACAAAAGCTCGCCAAGCGACGGAGAACCTGGCGGCAAGCCAAAGCCCAAAAAATCGAGCGCGGTTAGAGTCGTGATAGATCCGTTCAGCACGAAGGGCAGAAAGGTCAAGGTCGCAACCGTCGCATTGGGGAGCACATGGCGCAGGATGATACGCATATTGGAAAGCCCCAAGGCGCGCGCGGCGTTGACATATTCGAAGTTGCGGGTGCGCAGACATTCGGCGCGCACGACGTGAACGAGCCGCACCCAGGAAAACAACAAAAGTACGCCCAAGAGCACGAAGAAACCCGGTACGATGATCGAGGAGATGATGATCAAAAGATAAAGCTCGGGAAGCGAGGACCATATTTCGATGACGCGCTGGAAGATCAGGTCTGTCCAGCCGCCAAAATAGCCCTGCACTGCGCCAGCGGTAATGCCAATGATTGAGGATATGCCTGCAAGCGTCAGCCCGAACAGAATCGAAATGCGGAAGCCATAAAGCAGCCTCGCCAGAACATCGCGACCTTGATCGTCGGTACCAAGCCAATTCCACTCAATGTCGCGGCATGTGCCATTTGGCATTTTGTCGTAGCGCAGGACAGCGGCGCGGCATTGCGATTGAGAAAGCATCCAGGTCGGGGGCGAAGGCGCTGGCACGGGCAATTGGCGGTTGATCGTTTTGTAGGAGTAGCGGATCGGTGGCCGAATCATAAATCCGTGCTCGCCGATTTCCTTTGCGATCACGGCATCACGGTAATCGGTCTGTGCGAGAAAGCCGCCGAATTTTTCTTCCGGATAATCGTGCAGGATCGGAAACAAAATCTCGCCTCTGTAAAGAACGAGGAGCGGTCTGTCGTTGGCGATGAATTCGGAGAAAAGCGAAACCGTAAAAAGGAAGAGGAATATCCAAAAGGACCAATAGCCGCGCTTGTTGGCCCTGAAATTGGCAAAGCGGCGCTGGTTGATCGGGCTCAACTGAAACCGGCGGTGGGGCGGGTGCGCCGGGATGAGGGCCGATGGGGCGCTCCCATTTGGGAAGGACGCGCGCATGGCTAAACCTCCCGCGTCTCAAAATCGATGCGCGGATCGATCCACATATAGGTCAGGTCAGAAAGCAAGTTCACAACGAGGCCGAGCAGCGCGAAAATATAAAGATCGGCGAACACAACCGGATAGTCGCGGTTGACAATCGATTCGAAAGACAAAAGGCCAAGCCCATCGAGCGAAAAAATGGTTTCGATCAACAGAGAAGCGCCGAAAAATGCGGCGACAAAAGCGCCCGGAAAGCCCGCAACGACAATCATCATGGCGTTGCGGAACACATGGCCGTAGAGCACACGTTGCTCACTCAGCCCCTTCATCCGCGCAGTTTGAACATATTGCTTGGCGATCTCGTCAAGGAACGAGTTTTTGGTAAGGAAAGTGGAAGTCGCAAAGGCGCCAAGAGTCATTGAAACAACCGGCAAAGTGATATGCCAGAAATAATCTTGGATCTTGCCTGTAAGAGAGAACGCCGCCCAATTCTCGGAGGTTAAGCCGCGAAGAGGAAAAATCTGCCAGAACGAGCCACCGCAAAAAAGGACGATGAGCAGAATTGCGAAGAGAAAACTTGGGATCGCATAACCCGTGATCACAACCGCCGACGACCACACATCGAAACGCGAGCCGTCGCTGACCGCTTTTTTGATACCAAGCGGAATTGAGATCGCATAGGAAAGTAGCGTCATCCAAAGGCCAAGCGAGACGGATACAGGCAGTTTCTCCTTGATGAGCTGCAAGACCGGCACGTCGCGAAAATAGGACCGGCCAAAGTCAAAAGTCGCGTAATTCTTGAGCATGATGAAAAAGCGCTCATAGGTCGGCTTATCGAAACCGAATTGCTTTTCGAGCTCGGCGATAAATTTTGGATCGAGCCCCTGCGCGCCGCGGTATTTGGACGAAAGATCGGCGCCGCCGGTGTTGCCGATTTCGCCGCCGCCGCCGCCAAAGCGCGAAGTCGCTCCCGCTTCGACGCCTTGCAATTGCGCCAGAATGCGTTCGACCGGACCGCCTGGCGCGAATTGGACGATGACAAAGTTGATGACCAAGATTCCAAAGAGCGTCGGAACCATGAACAGAATGCGGCGGGCGATATAGGCAAGCATAAGGCGCTCTTCAGCGGCCGGAAAGATGTAGCCGCTTGGCTTTTTCCTGGTCGTACCACCACGTTGACACGACGCCTATGTCATATCTCGGTCCGCGTTCAGGACGGCCAAAAAGATCCCAATAGGCGACCCAATGATTGGGCTTGTTCCACATTGGAACCCAGTAGTGCCCGGACCGCAGGATACGATCGATCGCACGGCAGATGAAAGTTAGCTCTTCCCTTGTCGATGCGACCAGAGCCTTTTCGATCAAAACGTCGACGGCCTTGTTGGCGATTCCAGAAACATTGCGCGAGCCGGGAAGATTCGCAGCTTCCGAGCCAAAAGACGAGCGCATGCCTTCTCCGGGCGTGAGGCCAAGGCCGAAGCGCGACGTCACGACGTCGTAATCGAAGTCATCGAGGCGCCGCTTATATTGGGCCGCATCGACCATGCGGTAGCGCGCCTCTATGCCGAGCAGTTTTAGATTCGTGATGAAAGGCGCGGTATGCGGCTGAAGCGCATTGTCGAAATCCAGAAATTCGATCTCGAAAGGCGTGCCGTCAGGAAGGGCCAGAACGGTTCCCACTCGTTTGCAGCCTGCATCGTCGAGCAGCTTTGCTGCCTGCCGCAGCCGCTCGCGGTCCTGGCCCGAACCATCGGATACGGGCGGGACATAGACCTCGCCGAACACCGTGGGATCAAGGTCGGCACGGAACGGTTCAAGCAGCGCGAGCTCCTCGGGCGCGGGGGTGCCTTGCGCGGCCATCGGGGAATTTTGAAAGAACGACGTGGTGCGCACATAGGCGCCAAACATAATATTGGCGTTAGTCCATTCGAAATCGAAGACAAGACCAATGGCGTGCCGGATTCTTACGTTCTTGAACTTGTCGCGCCTAATGTTCAAAAACCAGCCTTGGGTTCCCATCGGCGATTCATCAGGCAGGGTGGCGCGTATGACACGGCCATCCTTGACGGCGGTGAAATCATAGCCGGTTGCCCAGTCCCTCGAGGTAAATTCTTCGCGAAAGGTGAAGACGCCCGCCTTAAAAGCCTCGAAAGCGACCTTGCGGTCACCAAAATATTCAAATCTTATGCGATCGAAATTCGCCTGGCCAATATTGACGGGAAGATTCCTGCCCCAATAATCGGGCACGCGATCAAAAGCGATATAATGGCCGGTATCAAAATTGCCGACCTTATAGACGCCTGACCCGAGCGGGGGCTCAAGCGTCGTCTCGTCGAAAGGATGACTCTTGTAGTAGTCGGCGGAAAAAATCGGCTGGCCCGCAACGATCAATGCTGCTTCCCGGCTGTGCTGCGGTTTTAGGCGCACAAGGAGGATGTCGTCCGCCTCCGCTTCTGCGGCATCGAGATCGCGAAGCGGCTGGCGGATCGAAGGATGGCCCTTCGTCTTCAGAATATTTAGAGAAAAAGCGACATCGCGCGCGGTCAAGGGCGAGCCGTCGTGAAATCGCGCTTCCTTTCGCAGCAAAAAGCGGTAGCTGTTCTTATCGTCCGATATTTTCACCGCGCGCGCGACAAGGCCATAAAGCGAATCAGGCTCATCGCCGCTCCCGGCCATCAGCGAATCGAAAATAAGCCCCATACCGGCGGCCCCATCGCCCTTCAATATGAAGATATTTAGGGTGTTGAAGGTCGTAAAATTCTGATTGCCCGAGGTCGAACTGGTTTGCAGGGAAATCTCGCCGCCCTTGGGCGCATCGGGATTAACGTAAGGAAAATGGGCGAAATCGGCTGGCAGGGCGAGATCACCGAAGATCGATATGCCATGAGTCTCGGTCTCCGCCGCGGCTGCCCGTGCCGAAACCCCGGAAAAGCGCCGCAGGACGAGGCCCGCAAGGCCAAATTTGAGCGCCGCACGGCGGGTCAGCACTACGGGCAATCGTTGAAGAAAACGCGCGGTCAAAATTTTCCTCTCACACATTGTGGCAATCAGAAGGTTTGCCCCAGCTTCTAACCTTTTGAGTCTCGCATGTAGGCGCCAGTGATGGCGGCAATCTTTCCGGGATCATTCGTAGAGCGGGCTTAACCAGCGCAACTTGGAAAGCTCCGGCTTGCAGATGGAACGAGCGCCGGCAAACGTACAGCGGCACGGCCGCAATATAAGCAAAAAAATGCGAATAGAAGAACCCAGTGCCTGCACAAACAGCTATCGAATCGTTCATTTTTTCGGCAGTAGCTCGGAATTCTCCGGGAAGCGTCGCAATTAGCCGATAATGTCGCGCACGTTGCAGGATCGGTCTCGCCCGCAAAGGCTATTTTCGTTCCTTCGGCATAGGCCTTGGGATTGGCGAGGAATAAGCCGGGATCGGCACAGGTCCAGGCGCCGCCCTTGCGGCGATCTAAACTCCGGGCACTGCTGTAGTCCTGGCGCTTGCTGCCACGCGCAGGGCGCCCTGCATAGGTGCCCCGCGCCTTTCACGAGGAACTCAAGGACTGGTGGGGACTGCCCCAAATAGGGTTCTGGTATTGATAGCCTGAGTGGTGATAGGCACGGCCTGAATGCCCGTCATCACGCTGGTCGCCGTTAAGGCAACGAGACTGACATAGCTCAAGAATTTGCCG
>CAYWHF010000219.1:0-4905 GCA_964457695.1 uncultured Methylocapsa sp. | reverse complement strand
CGAGACCTGGGCGCGGTGGGGCCGGTTGAAGCAGAACAAAAAATGGCGGCCTGCGGCAAGATCTGCTGGGGCGGCTTTGGCGGCCGCCCGGCGCGAAAATCACCGGTTTTGCGCTGTGCCCTGCCGTGGATTGAAAAATGTGCGCGGGGCGCCGCTTTTTACGCCCGCTCAGGCGCACTGCAGCCGCCAATAGCGCTTCACGTTGTAGGCAATGGCCGCGAGGTGGACTTGCAATCTTGCCTTGGCGAGCCCGATCCATCGCATCTGGCGAAAGCGATAGCTGCGTTTCCAGGTGCCGAAGATTTTTTCGATCCTTGCCCGGACCTTCCGCAGCGGCCGGTTGTGTTCTTCGAGCGTTGCGGCTTTGAGCCAGCGATGGCCCTGCGCAAAAGCCTTGGAGTTCCGCCCTTGGCTTTGATTGCCGCCTCGACCGACAGCGCATCATAGGCCTTGTCGCCATAAACCGCGCCCGGCCGATCAGGAATGAGCGACGGCGCAACAGAGACATCGGCCTCATTGGCCGGCGTCGTTTCGACCGCGCGGATAATCCCGGTCTCTTTGTCGGCGCTAATATGCGCCTTATAGCCATGCGCCGGCGCACGGCTTTTATGTTTTGCCCAAGCGGCTTCTTTGTCGCCCTTCGACGCCGAGCCGATCACGGTTGCGTCGATCAGCGTGCCCCCCGGGTCGTAGCCCGGGGGCAGGCTTTTGCGCACGCAAGCGCCCCTTTGCTCAAGATCGCGGGTGATCGCCGCAAAGAGGCTTTGATCGAGCCCGTTTTCCACAAGCTGGCGGCGGAAGCGCACAAACGCCGTGCGCTCGGGCGTATCCTCCTCGCGCGCAAAACCGCAGAAGCGGCGGAAGCTCGCGCGGTCTGCGAGCGCTTCCGCCAGCATCACATCGGAAAGATCATACCATGTGCGGGAGGAGCACGCTGCACCTGGAGAAGGGATCGTACGAAGCGTAGCGATCCAGCAGGGCGGGCATGGCCACCCGATGGACGATATTGTTGTCGGCCTTGACACCGAGGGTATTCCCGCCAGCCTAAACCTACAGGCGAAGCGCAAAATCCAGATCAGCGCGTCCAACAAATTTTTTGCCGACATACTCGCGCGCGCTGTCGCCACGCGCGCTTCGGGGTCCTTCAACGCCGAGCACGATGCGTATGGTTTCGTCGTCGAAGACGTGGCAGCGGCTCGTTTCCGCACGCTTCGCCGTCTGATCGATTGGGCACAGGCCAGCCCGACGGGCGAGCACTTCGAGGCCCGGTTCGCCCCGGGCGGTTCAGCCACAAGCGCCGAGCGCAAGATGCGCGATGAGCTTTTGCCCTCCATCAACGCTACGTCGCCACTGGACGAACGCGATTTCTACGCCCGGTTAGTTGCGCTCCAGCTCGGTTGTCTCACCTAGGGGGCTCCGCTGCGGACCGAGGTCATCAACCGCCTTCAGGAATTGGTGGCGAGCAATGAAGATGGGCAGGACCTATTGCTGTTCGACCGCCTTTGCCGAGTTGCCCGCGACGGCGCCGGGACAGCTCGGAAATGGACGCGCGGGTCGCTGCTCGCCCAGCTGCGCGGGACCGTGCGCCTGAAAGTAGCGCCAAACTACCAGCACGACATCAACCTGCTTGCCGAGTTTTCGCGAGCGGGCATGGCAGAGGTTTCCGAGGAAATAGTGGGCTTCCGGGTCGACCGGCCAGACCTAGAAAATAAAATCCGCGAAAAGCTTACGCAGACCCGGCTTGTCAACCTGACCGGGCTGCCAGGATGCGGAAAATCTGCGATGCTCAAGCGTATCGCGAGCCAAGATGAAGCCAAGGGCCCGGTCCTGTTCCTGAAGTCCGACCGGCTTGAGGGTAAGAGCTGGCTGACCTTTGCCAATGCCCTAAACCTAGAGCACACGGGAATCGGTGATCTCCTGGCGGAGATCGGTGCGGCTGGCACTCCGGTGCTCTTCATCGACGGCATCGACCGGGTGCGGCCGGACCAGCGGGGCGTCATCAACGACATTCTCCGGGCGATTGAGAGCGAAGAACGTCTGGCACCCTGGAAGGTCCTAGCGACCTCGCGGGATCAGGGGCTGGAACCTTACCGCACGTGGTTCCCGCCTAACTTCTATCGTGGCACCGGGATCGGGGCTGTGCCGATCGTCCCTTTCACCGACGTCGAGGCCGATGCGCTTGCCGACGAGATGCCCAATTTGCGCCAGCTTCTCTTTGGCGCTGCCGGCGTGAGAGAGATTGCGCGACGCCCATTCTTCGCGGCCGTCCTCGCCTGGAGTTTTCCCGACAGCACGCCCTCGCCGCAGACCGAGGTTGACCTTATCAAGGCATGGTGGGACCGCGCTGGCCACGATGCCCCGGAGGATGCGGTTCCGCTGCGCCAACGCGCGCTCCTCGATCTTGCCGAGCGGGGGGGTCGCAATCTAATTCACGCCTCGTCAAGATCCACCGTAGTTATAGCATCGATGAGGCAGCCCGGCTCCTCCGCGCCCACAAGAACACCATCCGGACCTGGATCAAACAGGGACTGCCAATTATCGACCGGCGGAGGCCGACGCTCATCTACGGTGCCGATCTGTCGGCGTTCCTCAAGAACCGCCGTAACCAAGCCAAGCGGCCTTGCCCGCCTGGTGACATGTATTGCTTCAAATGCCGGTCCCCTAAGAAGCCTGCCGCAGGCATGGCGGACTACCTGCCCATCACAGCCACATCGGGAAATCTACGCGCGCTTTGCTCAGACTGCGGCACGCTCATGCACCGACGGGTTGCCTCCGCCAAACTGAGCATCTTCGGCGCCGGTTTGGAAATCGCGTTCACGCGAGCGGTGCCAAGCATAAGAGAAAGTACCGCTCCCTCCGTAAACTGTGACTCTAATAGAGATCACCAAGCCCATGAAAACGCACAGCCCTGAAAACGAGCGTATTAAGCGCCAGTATTTCACTTATTTGAAGGAAGCCAAGCGCTACAGCGAAACCTCGCTCGATGGGGTCGCGCAAGCGCTGCACGGCTTCGAAGCTTATACGAAGTTCCGAGATTTCAAGAATTTCCACATCGGGCAGGCGGTCGGGTTCAAGCGGCATCTTGCCGAGCAGATTAGCCTTCGGACGAAGGAGCGCCTGAGCAAGGCCACCCTCTATTCGACCCTAATGGCGCTGCGGAATTTCTTCCACTGGCTCGCGGGCCAGTCCGGTTACCGATCTCGCTTGAGTTATTCGGATGCCGATTACTTCAACCTGTCGGAAAAAGAGACAAGGATTGCAAAAGCTCACCGCGACCAGCGCGTGCCCACAATTGCACAAATTGAGCATGTCATTCAGGAAATGCCCGCGACCTCGGATATCGAACGGCGCAACCGTGCCCTCATTGCGTTCGTCCTGCTGACCGGCGCGCGCGATAGTGCGGTCGCCTCATTCAAGCTCAAGCACCTGGACTTGGCCGAAGGAAAAGTCATCCAGGATGCTCGAGAGGTGCGAACGAAGTTCAGCAAATCCTTTACCACGATCTTTTTCCCCGTCGGCGACCAAATCCGGCAAATCGTCGTGGATTGGGTCGAGTATCTGATGAAGGAAAAGCTTTGGGGCCTGGATGAGCCGGTGTTCCTGGCTACGCGCGTGATAGTGGGCTCTGAGAGTCGGTTCGAGGCCTCAGGCTTGGATCGGAAGCACTGGAGCAATGCCACGCCGATCCGTGGGATCTTCAGAGAAGCATTTACGCGCGTCGGTCTGCCCTATTTCAACCCACACAGCTTCCGGAAGACGCTCGTGCAATTGGGTGAGAAGCTTTGCCAAACACCAGAGCAGTTCAAGGCCTGGAGCCAGAACCTCGGCCACGAGAAGGTGCTTACCACGTTCTCGAGCTATGGCGAGGTCGCCGCGGAACGGCAGCGCGAGATCATCCGCGAGTTGGCATTGCCGATGGTCTCCGATCCTCAAGTCGAGGAAATTCTGAAGCAGCTTGTGCGAGTGGCAAAGCGAACGGCGGCATAATCACACCGAAATCGCTGCTAATCTCACGCATGATAACGTCCTGTATCATGTGTAAGAATCGAGCTTGGCTATTAGGGCCTAGTCAAGGATTTTCCTCACGCGGCTTACACGGCGTCTCTAGGTGCGTCTGGTATAGGAATGTCACCAGGGTCGCCGCTGCTCCTACAACCAGTTGAGCGAGGCGTTGTTTTAACCCGCTCTTGCGGCCTTCTTTCCCGTGGCCAGTACCATACAAGTTGCGAAGCTCAGTGACGCCCTGAACTATCATGACTAAATTGCTCAGCACCCGTTTAATGCTATCGGCACCCCTTGCAGATGCGGGGACATCCTTTGGAAGCAGTTGGAGACTTTGCGACGTCATCCGAGAGAGCTCAAAAATGTCCTCTTTGCCGGAAACGACAATCGCGCGCTCCTGGAGGATGGTCTTGAAACACGTTTCGACAAATTCTTTTGCAGTGCCGATTGCAAGATCAGGATCTTTGACAACCGAAGCTTCGAGACGCTCGATTTGTGCATGGATGTATGCGGCGTCAAGTGTGACAGCAATGGCCTTGGAATAGGCAAGTCTCTTGCTTGCAGTGACGGGGACTATATGGCCGTCTTGATAGAGGTATCCCTCGTTTACCAACTGGTCTTGGAATCTGTTGAATATAACGGGCTCCATCTTAGACATATCCCAAGCAAGGGATTCCAGAAAAATTTGGACCTCCCTCCCATCGTTTCGGTCCGTCCTCTGGAGGGACCCGCATTGTAACTCAGTTCCTTTGTCACAGTCCGGCTGAGCGAGAAGATAGTCTTGCAGCATCGATATGAGGCGATAGCTGAGGAGCTCCGTGGCCATGTGCAGCGCCTCTCCGGTTCATCTGCTCTAGATTGAAATTCGCTCTACTTCGTCGAGCGTGATGGCCTCGCCCGTAC
>CAYWHF010000218.1:0-4926 GCA_964457695.1 uncultured Methylocapsa sp. | reverse complement strand
AACGCGCCGCTTGGGCGCTCGCACAGGTCAAAGCCTGCGGTCGCCAGGCTAAAGCTTGCGATCGATCTCACCCGCGAAGTTCTGAAAATTCCAAAAGACTACCGGATCGGCATTATCCCTGGCTCCGACACCGGCGCGGTCGAGGCGGCGTTGTGGTCGCTAGTGGGTCCGCGCGGCGTTGACGTCTTTGCCTGGGAATCTTTTAGCCGAGGCTGGGTCAGAGATATCGTCGGCCAATTGAAGCTTAAAAATACCCGCGCGTATGTAGCTGACTATGGCCAGATACCGGACCTTTCCCTCGCCAATTTCGACAACGACGTCGTCTTTGCCTGGAATGGAACGACCTCTGGCGTCCGTGTTCCAAACGCCGATTGGATCGCCGCCGATCGCAAGGGGCTTACAATTTGCGATGCGACCTCTGCCGCGTTCGCCCAAAGACTCGATTGGGAAAAACTCGATGCCGCCACTTTCTCCGGGCAGAAAGCGCTCGGTGGGGAGGCGGCGCATGGCATGCTGATCCTTTCTCCTCGGGCGGTGGAAAGACTGAAGACCCATACGCCCCCTTGGCCCATACCAAAACTCTTTCGCTTGGCCCAGAACGGCAAACTCATCGAGGCAATTTTTGCGGGCGAAACGATCAACACGCCTTCTCTCATGTGCGTCGAGGATTATATCGAAGCCCTAAACTGGGGAAAATCTTTGGGCGGGGTTGAGGCTCTCATCGCCCGCGCCGATGCCAATGCAAAAGTGCTCGAAGATTGGGTATCGAGGGCGCATTGGGTGGATTTCCTCGCGTCCGATCCAATGATCCGCTCGAATACAAGCGTATGCCTCAAAATTTCCGATCCTTCGGTGGCGGCGCTTCCCCAAGCCGGACAAGCTTCCTTCGCCACATCGCTCACGGAGCTGCTTGAAGCGGAACAAGTGGCTTTCGACATAGGTTCTTACCGCGACGCGCCGCCGGGGATAAGGATCTGGTGCGGTGCGACCGTTGAGACGAGCGACATCGCGGCGCTGACACCCTGGCTCGATTATGCCTTTGCTAAAACCAAGGGCGATTTCGCCAAGGCGGCTTGAGCCGAAACCGGCCCTGCGCAGCGAAGCCGTCGAAGAGCATGAGGCGAGGATGCAGGCGCGTGAATAGTAGCCTGCCTAGCGACAACGTCTTTGCCGAAACGAGGCGACGTTCGGCGACAAATTTTTGGGCAATATTGTGGCTCCCCGAGTGCTGATCTCCGATGCTCTTTCGCCGGCTGCCGTTGCGATCTTCAACGAACGCGGCATCGACACCGATTTCGAGCCAGCTCTTGGGAAAGACAAGAACATGCTCGCCGCAGTCATTGGGGATTTCGACGGCCTTGCGGTTCGTTCGGCGACCAAAGTTACCGCCAAACTTTTGGAGCACGCAACCAGGCTAAAAGTTATCGGCCGGGCGGGCATTGGCATCGACAATATCGATATTTCCGCGGCAACCGCAAAAGGCGTGATCGTAATGAATTCGCCATTTGGCAATTCAATCACCACCGCCGAACACGCGCTTGCAATGATGTTCGCGCTCGCCCGTCAGATTCCCAAGGCCGATCTTTCAACCCAGTCAGGCAAGTGGGAGAAGGACCGCTTCATGGGCGTCGAGATTACAGGAAAAGTTCTCGGCATTATCGGCTGCGGCAATATTGGTTCGATCGTCGCAGGCCGGGCGATCGGCCTGAAAATGCAGGTCATTGCCTATGACCCGTATCTCTCGGCCAAGCATGCTTTTGATCTCGGCGTCGAGAAAGTCGCTCTCGAAACACTGCTTGCTCGCGCGGACTTCATTACACTGCACACGCCGCTGACGGCGCAGACGAAGAATATTTTGTCGGCAGAAAATCTGGCCAAAACCAAAAAAGGCGTGCGGATTATCAACTGCGCGCGGGGCGGTCTCATCGATGAATTGGCGCTGCGCGCCCATCTCGACAGCGGCCACGTGGCCGGCGCGGCGCTGGATGTCTTCGCAACCGAGCCGGCAACGCAAGCCCCGCCATTCGGCCACCCGAATGTCGTGTGCACGCCGCATCTTGGGGCCTCGACAAGTGAGGCGCAAGAGAAGGTCGCGCTACAAATCGCCGAACAAATGTCGGATTATCTTCTCCGCGGCGCGGTTGCCAATGCGGTGAATTTTCCGTCGATTACAGCGGAGGAAGCCCCAAAACTCAATCCCTTCATCGCGCTCGCGAGCCATCTTGGGTCGTTTGCCGGACAAATCGTCAATAGCGGGATTGAAAGAATTGCGATTACCTATGAAGGCGGTGCCGCCGAATTGAAGACGAAGGCGTTGACCGCGGCGGCGATCGCCGGCTTGCTGCGGCCCTTTCTTTCGGATGTCAACATTGTTTCCGCGCCGGGCGTCGCCAAGGAGCGGGGCATGGCGATCGACGAAATTACCCGCGCCGCCGAGGCGGATTATGAATCGCTCATGACGCTTTCAATCAAGACGCAAGAATGCGAACGGACTATCTCGGGAACCGTGTTTCACGACGGCAAGCCGCGCATTGTTTCGATCAATGGGATCGAAGTCGACGCATTGATTGCTCCCGCAATGATCTATGTCAGCAATGAGGACAAGCCGGGGTTCATTGGCCGGTTCGCTAGCCTTCTGGGCGATGCCGGGGTTAACATCGCGACCTTCGCGCTCGGCCGGAATTTTAGGGGCGGCTCCGCGATTGCGCTCGTCGAAGTGGACGGTCCCGTCCCGGATAATCTGCTCGAGCAGGTGGAAAAACTGCCGGGCGTCAAAGAAGCCAAAGCGCTCGCCTTTTGAACCCAAGCGGCCTGGCCTGCTACCAACCGGCCTCATTTTCGACTTTGAGAGGGTTTGCTGAATGCTACTCCCAGATAAAAATCATTTAGAATTATTCAAAAAATGTTTCACGTGAAACATTTTTGTCCGATTCAAGCCCAAAACCTTACCAGTCCAAAGACAAGGGTCCGCCCCTCGAGAAGTAAGATCGGCGGATTCTTTGGTGCGATCGAAAACCGATCGGCAGGCGCGTCCGCCATCGCCTCAATCCCATTCAATGGGCACGATTCAGCGCTTAACGCGGCTCGTGGGCGGCACCGGGGCGTGGATGCAACTTTATTCGGCAATCTGTCGCAATTCTGCACCGCACGGCGGAAGAATAGCGTGGGTACGCGCGAGAGGTATTGCAAAATTATTTTTGCGGTGCAGGCTACAATCCAGCCAAATCGCTCTGCCTGGAGACAGCAAATGCCCCGTCCGCGAAAATCCCGCCTCCTGCCGGCGTTGTGCGCCGGCACATTGCTCGGCCTATCCGGCGCTTATTCCTATGCCGCCGAACCCGCTCCCCCCCCGCCGCCGCCCGACTGGTGGAGCACGGTCACGGCAACGGGTGTTATCGAAGGCGGCATAACAATCAATCCGCAAAATCCTCCGGACGGATTGAACTTCGGGCATTTGTTCACCGACAAGGCCAGCTCGCCTTTGCTCAACCAGGTCGCGTTGACCCTCCAGCGCCCGCTCGATCCGAAGGCCACCGGCTATGATTTCGGCTTCAAGATCCAAGGGCTCTACGGGTCGGACGCGCGCTACACGCAATACCTTGGCGAATTCGGCTACGCCATCAACGACCGCAACCAAATTGCTCTCCAAGAGGCGTGGGGCGTCTTGCACCTCCCCTGGCTATTTGCGGGCGGCATCGACATCAAGGCCGGGCAATGGGTCACTTTGGAGGGGGCGGAGACTATCGACCCGACCACCAATTACCTTTACACGCATTCCTATATTTTCAACTTCGGCATCCCGTTCACGGACACTGGAGTCCTCGCGATCTGGCACGTCGATCCGCTTCTCGATATTTATTCCGGTATCACCTCGGGCGTGAACACGACAATTGGTTTTCGTAGGGGTGACAACAATGGTGCGCCAGCCTTCGAAGGCGGTATCGGGCTGAACCTCCTCGGCGGAAATTTGACAATCCTGGCAACGACCCATATCGGGCCCGAGCTTCCCGATACCTTCGGGTTGCCCTTCACCAACACCATAAACGAAGTCGGGACGTGCTTCTGCAATCCAAACACCGCGCTTCGCTACCTCAACGACATCACGGCGACATGGAAGATTAGTGATGCGCTTAGCCTTATCACCGATCTCAACTACATCCGCGACGATGGCTTTAAGACGGCAGGTTACGGCGTTGCGCAATACGCCGTCTGGTCTCCTCTCGACTGGCTGAAGGTTGTTGGCCGCGTCGAGGTTTGGCGTGACAATGGCGTCAGCCCCGACAATGGCATAACGCATACGGGCTTCTTCGTAGGCGCATTCCCCGGAAATTTCGACTTCATCAATTCCGAATGGGGCTTTCTGAACACGTCCTTCGTTGAGGTGCCAACCACATATTTCGAGGCGACGTTGGGCCTCAATATCACGCCTCCCGTTCCCGAAGGTTATTTTGTGAAAGGCATAATTTTCCGGCCGGAGGTTCGCTTCGACGCTTCCTTAAACACTACGAAGCCTTTCGACGGCTCGGGCTTCGGCGGCCGGGGATTTCTTGGAATCCCCGCACTTAATATTCCCGCCTTCGGCACGGGTATGAGGTATAATCAGGTCACTTTCGGCGGCGATGTCCTCATAAAATTCTAGATGCAAATCGAGAGTTCGCGAGTCCGTGCCCGGCGAAAAATGCCGGGCACTTTTTTGCTCTTGCATCGGCTTCAATCTCCGGCGGCCAAGGTGCCCCTCGGCAGCGCGTCAGAGGCACTCGTCAACTGGCCATTGGCGTGTTGCGCAAACTGTGGCAAATTTGCATCGGCCACCAAAAGAATTGAGCGGGCGAACACGAGGTGTATTGCAAAATTTTTTTTGCGGCGCAGGCTAAGATCCTGTCAATCGCTCTGCCTGGAGATTTGCAATGCCTCGCGCCCCGAAGT
>CAYWHF010000217.1:0-4934 GCA_964457695.1 uncultured Methylocapsa sp. | reverse complement strand
GAATTGGCGAAAAGTGCCGTTGCAACCGGCTGCAAGGCCAAGGACACGCGGAGTTTTTTGACCATGTCGGCTTCGCTCGAATAGTCAAAATTGGCCTGCACCGTGCAGGTGCGAAACATCATTTCGAGACCGCGCGATCCTACCATAGGCATATACCGCTTCATGATCGCGTAGCGCTGCTTGGGCATCAGCGGGATTTCGCCAAGCCGCCACTTCGGATTCATGCCGAGCGACAAAAAATTGATCCCAAGAGGCGCGGCTACGCTCTTGATGGCCAAAAAATGGGACTCAAGCTCGGCGCCTGTCTGATGAATTGTCTCAAGCGGCCCGCCGGAAAGTTCGAATTGGCCGCCGGGCTCGAGCGAAATCCCTGCCCCGCTTTCCGAATTGTAAAGGCCAATGATATGCGGCCCGTCGGTAACGGTCTCCCAGCCCAGTTTCTGTTGCATGCCTTCGAGGAGGGCGCGCACGCCGCCCCGGCCCGGCAAGCCGTCAAAGGGAACCGGCAAATTGCCGCGGCGGTAAAACGGGATCTTCTCATGCTCCGTACCGATCCGGAACTCTTCTTGCGGTTTTGCTCCGGCCTCGATCCAAGCAATAAGTTCGCTGCGCGACGAAATGGGAGTCGAATCCGTAACGTCGCGCGCCATTTCTACACTTTCTCTTCAGTCGGCCCCGAAGCTTTCCTCGCCGACTAATGCATCGGCGCGCAGCCGCCCCCGGCCGCGATTTGGACTTGGCCAGAGATCGCAGGCCAAACGGCTGCCTCGCCTTGCCGCTAGATAGGCGGGCGGGCGCCTGCGTGCAAACTTTACTGGCAAGGCAGCACGGCCGCTCACCTGTGCTGGGGCCGTCGCATTTAGCCGGGATCTTAGCAACCGCTGTCGACACGATTTTTGCGAATTTGTTGCAAATGGTGCCGCGCATGTTAAACTGACGTATGGGCCGGTTTCGTCACAGGTTCGTTTCGAGACGTACCGCGATCAGCGCGGTTGCGCTTTATGCTTTATTTTTACAAGGCTTTTTTGCTGCGGCAGCAGAGGCCGAGGCGCAAAACTTCCCCCTGGGAGCAATCTGCTCGCCAGCCCAATTGGGAACGCAAATACCCAGCCACGGCCAGAACAAACACGGCCTTTGCTGTATTCTAGCTTGCGCCGCTTGCGGTTGTGCCTACCTCGCGTCTGAATCCGGGGATTTCGGCGTTGCAGAGCGTCTCGTCGCTCCGACTGTCTTTTCACCGGAAACTAGGCTTTCGATTGTCCGGCCGTTCAACATCTACCTTGGCGCACGCGGACCGCCGCTCGAATTTTGATTGCCTCCTTCTCCTGGGTTTTCGGGCATTTGGGCGGTGTCGCGGTAGGAACTCCCTAAGCGGGAGCACTCTTCCCCATTAAAAATTCAGCTCAGGCTTCAATCATCACTGTTTGATGGACGAAGCCGCAGATGCCGGCGTCTAGTTTGGGAACGAGGCGGCGCGCCGCGGCAACCTTTTGCGGTTCGCGCAACTCTTTGCCTACAATTTTACAGGCGATTTCCAAATCCATCTGGCCGGGCGGTGCCTGTTTGGCCTCATCCGGCATCAAGGCCGAAACCCATGATGCATCAAAAGCCTGAACACCGTGCAGGCGGGCATGCTTTGCGCCCCGAATGTCGTGACGCATCGAAGGCAGGCCGCAAGCGTCGAGTCTTTTCCGCGGATGAAAAGGCGCGGATCGTCGCCGAAAGTTTTGAGAGCGGCCAGTCGGTATGCTCCGTGGCGCGCAGACACCGCCTGCGGGCATCGCAGCTCTTTGCCTGGCGGCGGTTTGCAAGGCTTCGGTGGGAGAAATCGGAAAGATAAGTCGGGATCTGTCCCTCTGGGGCATTGGGTTGACACACGCGGTGATGGGCCGTGTGTGCACCGGCGAGAACACACGACCGTTCACGGAAGTTCGCCACGCCGCGAGGCTGGAGCGGGTGAGACCGGAGCGGCGGGTCAGCCGGCGAAAGGACGGAAAAATTCCCAAACAAGCTTCGCGCTGTTCACTTCGCCATTGGTCAGGCTAATGCCTGCTTCAGCCTCACTCTGGGCGCCCTGGGGGATGTGACCACCCCCTTCGATCCGGATAGCCTCGACAGGAACGGCGCAGTTGTTCAATTTGTCGAGATAGGCGCGCGCCTTGCCGGGAAAAACAGTGCGCGTCGTACCGCTGCCGCAGCCCGCTGCCTTGCCGAAGAGACTCAGCGTCTTATCAACGGAAAGCAGCTCAGCCTTGTCTTGCGGCAAACTCTCGTTGCCGACTTGGTGGGCAACCAGCGGATCCGAGCCGCCGGAAATGATCAAAAGCGGAACCGGACCTGGCGGGACGCAGGATGCTTCGAGCCCGGAAGGCAGGCTTGAAGCAAGAATGGCTACACCCGCGAATTTCGGTTTCCCTTCACATGCCAGCCGCAAAGCGAGCGTTCCGCCGCCGCCTACGCCGGCAAGAAAGATTTTGCTTGGATTTGCAATACCGTGACTCACGAGCTTTGCGATGAGATCACGGACAAAACGCATATCCCGGTTGGCTTCCGGCCCGGATTCATCTGCCCAATGGCCAGATAGCGGTTCTGGATAGATGAGGACCGCGCCGGATGTCCGTGCCATTTCTTCCAGGCTGAGACTGCGGCGCAGCCGCGCACCCTGTTTCCTGGCGGCGCGAAGAACGACGATCGCTGGCCTGCGCCCCTTCTTGAGCCTGCGATTTTCGATGAGGATTGCGGTGCGAGGACTGCCTCCCGAAGCGATCGTGACCCGGCCCGCAGCTGCAACAGCAGGCGGTGGGACGCAAGCGAGGCCGAGCATTATCCCAAAGGCCCCCGATAAACATCCGGCGGCGCGAAGAGCAAGCAATCTACGGCCACGTGCGAATTGAGATTTGACATCCATTGGACGGTTCGTCCTGCCAGCCTGCCTTCGGAGGGAGGATGCGACCAAAACTACAATGCAAATTTGTGGCCTCGCCGCAAGTGCTACGCTAAACCATAGCTGCATCCATTAGTATTTCCGGCCGGCTGATTTCGCTGCGCTGCAGCAATCTCACCCGAACGCAAGGCCATTCCCCCGATCCGGCAGCGCAATTCATCCTATCCTTTGCGGTCCGATTTGGACGCGAGCATGTTTCAAAACGCTCGCGTTGCCCAAGCGGGACAATTGCTCTACTGAAAGGGAAAGCTAACACGCGTGGAGAACAAAATTCGTGGCAAGAATGGAAACTGGGCCGGGCGGAGTTGAGCAACGGCGGCCGCTGTCCCCGCACCTGCAGATCTACCGGCCGATGCTGACCATGATGATGTCCATTGCCCACCGCATCACTGGGGCGGCGCTTTATCTCGGCACGCTATTACTCGCGTGGTTCCTAATTGCCGCTTCCATCGGGGACGGCACATTCGAGAGCGCCGCCTTTTGTTTCAATTCGATTCCTGGCAAAGTGATTTTATTCGGCTTTACTTGGGCGCTGTTCCATCATTTGCTCGGGGGCATGCGTCACATCATTTGGGATGCGGGCCTCGGATTCGAGGCCCAAGAGCGCGAATTTCTGGCGCAGGCGACCTTAATTGGCGGTCTAGTCTTAACTATCCTGGTCTGGGTAATTGCAAGCTTTATCCGGTAGCGCTTTTCTGCGGCGGCTAAGAAATGCGGATTTTCGACAAGTCTGTGCAACAATTCATCAAGAGGGGGACATGGCAAAAGGTCCGGGGCCGGTTGCAGCGGCCATGAAAACGGTGCGCTTCCTTGGCTCGGCCAAGTCCGGCACGGCGGACGCGTGGGCTATGCGCGTCACGTCGGCTTTGCTCGTGCCTCTTTCAATCGCCTTTGTAGCGATTGTCTTGTCGCTCCTTGGCAAGGACTATGCGGCGGTGCGGGCAGAACTCGGGCGTCCGTTATTAGCAATCCTCATGCTCTTCTTCATTGTGACAGCTGTTTTTCACATGAAGCTTGGCATGCAATCCATCATCGACGATTACGTGCATGACGCGCATCTCAAAGAGTGGTCGCTGATCGCCAATCTTGTCTTTTCCGCCGGCATCGGCTTGGCCTGCGCCTACGCAATGCTCAAATTGGGTTTCACTTGAGGGACGCAAACCGGCAGGGTTTGCATCCAGTCGCGCGAAGGACTTACGGTATTTTAGCGGCATGACCACCAGCTCGTTCGACAGCATCGAAGCGCCCGCCGTTAACAGCGCGGCCTATCCGCTAACCGATCACACATTCGATGTGGTGATCGTCGGTGCCGGCGGCGCGGGATTGCGCGCAACCGTCGGCTGTTCTCAAGCGGGGCTGCGCACGGCTTGCATCACCAAGGTCTTTCCGACCCGCTCGCACACGGTTGCCGCGCAGGGAGGTGTTGCTGCCTCGCTCGGCAATATGGGGCCGGACAATTGGAAATGGCACATGTACGACACCGTAAAGGGGTCAGACTGGCTCGGAGATCAGGATTCGATCGAATATCTTTGCCGCAATGCGCCCGAGGCCGTCTACGAACTCGAACATTGGGGCGTGCCATTCTCGCGCACCGAAGACGGGCGCATTTACCAGCGCGCCTTCGGGGGCATGACGACCGACTTCGGCAAGGGGCCCCCGGCACAGCGGACATGCGCCGCGGCCGACCGCACAGGCCATGCGATGTTGCACACGCTCTATGGTCAGGCGCTGCGTTTCAAAACCGAATTCTTCATCGAGTTCTTCGCCATCGACCTCATCATGGAAGATGGCCGCTGCCGCGGCGTTGTCTGTCTAAAACTCGACGACGGGACGATTCACCGGTTTCGCGCCCAGCTCGTCATCCTGGCAACAGGCGGCTACGGCCGGACCTATTTTTCCTGCACTTCGGCGCATACCTGCACCGGCGACGGCAACGCCATGGTGCTGCGCGCGGGGCTGCCGCTGCAGGACATGGAGTTCGTGCAGTTTC
>CAYWHF010000216.1:0-4977 GCA_964457695.1 uncultured Methylocapsa sp. | reverse complement strand
CTATATGTAGCTTTGACCCGCGCCGAAGAACGCCTCTATATCGCGGGATTTTATGGCACGATCCAACCAGACGCTGGCTGCTGGTATAAGATGATCGAGGCCGCGCTCGGCAGCGATGCAGAATTTGTGGAAGTGCCGGCGTTTTGGGACAGCGCGGAAATGGTCCGGCGTTTTGTCTCGGAAGGCAGCGGCGCTGTCGCCGTTGCCCCTGTGCCGGAAGACCCGGCACCCGCCGCTTCGCCCGCCCTGTCCGATTGGCTCTTCCGCGCCCCGCCAATCGCCGAGAACGCAGCCGCGCCATTGACACCTTCGCGGGCGCTCGCTTCGCCCAATGGCGGCGCGAAGCAACGCCGCGAGGCATTGCAACGCGGCCGCGCCATGCACCTTTTGTTACAACATCTGCCCGCCATAGCGCCCGAAAAAAGACTAAGCGCGGCACTCGCTCTACTTTCTGCGCGCGCGTCCTTCATCGGCGAACGCGCACGGAAGACGCTCGTTGAGGAAGCGCTAGCGCTCTTCGAACTGCCGGAACTTGCCCCTCTTTTTGGGCCTCGCTCAAGGCCCGAAGTTTTTGTCGCCGGGCAAGTCCCGGTTGGGGAAATCATGCGCGAGGTCGCCGGGCAAGTCGACCGGATCGCCGAAGGCAAACACGAAATTCTTGTCGCCGATTATAAGACCGGCGCGCCTTGCACGCTCAATCAGACCCCCAAAAGCTACCTTACGCAGATGGCGCTCTATCGCGTGGTCTTAGCGCCGCTTTGGCCTGGAAAAGTGCTGCGAATGGCCCTCATCTGGACGCCAGGGCCAAACGTCCTTTGGCTTCCCGATGCTGTTCTCGACTCCGCTCTCGATGCCCTTTCTCATTTCGAAGCAGCTGGCACTGCCGAATCATGAAGCGGATGCGGGCTCAAGGATGACCCGTCACAGATCGCGCGTGGTTTCCTCATCCTTCTCCGGCGGAATTCCGTTCGGCATCTCGCTGTCGGCCCCGGCGGATTCCGCCGGGTTGATCCTTATGCTGATGCTGCCGCCCTCTTCGATCGCTGCGCGGCGCAGGGTTTCTTCGGCTTGCCTCACCTCATACTGGCGCTGCCACATCGCCGCGTAAACGCCGTTTCGGGCAAGAAGAGCGCCATGCGCGCCGCGCTCCACGATCCTCCCCTTGTCGAGGACAATAATCTCGTCGGCATTGACGATTGTGGACAGCCGGTGCGCAATCACAAGCGTCGTCCTCCCCTTTGCGACGATATCGAGCGCATCCTGAATTTCCCGCTCTGTAAATGTGTCGAGCGCCGATGTTGCCTCGTCAAGCACGAGAATGGGCGGTCCCTTCAAAATGGTTCGCGCAATCGCGACGCGCTGCTTTTCGCCGCCCGAAAGTTTTAGGCCCCGCTCGCCGACTTGCGCCTCATAGCCGCCCGTCACATGCTCGATAAAGTGGTCGATTCTGGCAAGGCGCGCAGCTTCGCGCACCTCGTCATCGCTTGCATCAAACCGGCCGTAGCGAATGTTGTAGCCGATCGTGTCGTTAAAGAGAACCGTGTCTTGCGGCACGACGCCGATCATCGCGCGCAACGACGTCTGGGTGACAAAAGCGATGTCCTGCCCGTCGATCGTAATCCGGCCTGACGAGGGCTCGTAGAAACGAAAAATCAGCCGCGAGAGCGTCGATTTGCCGGCCCCCGACGGGCCTACAATCGCCACCGTCTTTCCGGCCGGCACTTCAAAACTCACATCCTCCAAAATCGTCCGGCGGGCGTCATAATAAAAGGACACATGATCGAAGGCGAGCCTGCCTTCCGTCACCTTGAGAGGCTTTGCGCCGGGGCGGTCCTCGATCTCGGGACGCTGGCCAAGCACGGCAAACATCATCTCGATATCGATCATCGCCTGCCGGAGCTCGCGGTACACGACGCCCATAAAATTGAGCGGCTGGTAGAGCTGAATCATCATCGCATTGATGAGGATAAAATCGCCGACCGTATTGGCGCCGCTCAATATGCCTTGGATGCTCATCACCATGGCCGCGGTGAGCCCAATCGTGAATATGACGGCCTGGCCCGCATTGAGAACGGCAAGAGAGGTATAGGTCTTGACGCTCATGCGCTCGTAACGGGCAATAGACGTGTCGTAACGCTTTTTCTCGCGCTCTTCGGCATTAAAATATTTGACCGTCTCGAAATTGAGCAGGCTGTCGATGGCGTTCGTATTGGCATCGGTATCGCTATCGTTCATCGCCCGCCGAATTGCGATCCGCCAGTTGGTTGCAGCGGTCGTAAAGCCAATGCAGGCGGCGTTCAACCCCGACAGAACTGCCGCATAGGGCCAATCGAATTGAAGGAGAAAGACGCCCAGGATCAGGGCGAATTCGACAATCGTCGGAACGGCGGTCGCCATGGTGGTGCGCACTATCGTCTCGATCGAATTTCGTCCTCGTTCGAGAATTCTGGTGAGGCCGCCGGTCTTGCGTTCAAGATGAAAGCGCAGCGACAATAAGTGCAGATGCGCAAACACGTCGCAGGCGAGGCGGCGCACCGCATGCATCGCGACATCGGCGAAGATCGCGTCGCGCGCCTGGGTAAGCAGCGCCATCAAAATGCGCAAGGCGCCGTACAAAAGCGTAAAGCCGAGCGGACCCGCAATCACGCTTAAAAGGGGAGGCCGCGAGGAACCGTTCAAGGCGTCCGTTGCCCACTTGAAGGAATAGGGAACGGCGATCGTGACCGCCTTCCCCGCCAAAAGCAGCGCGACGCAAGCAAAAATCCGCGCCATCAAATCCGGCCGCCCGGCAGGCCAGATATAAGGCCAAAGCTTTCGAAGCGTCCCGCCGGCAAAGAATTTGGCTGACCCCTTCGCCTGCGGCGCTTGGGCAGCGATAAAGAAATGAGAGGACATGTGCCTCGCTCGACTCGCGGCGGCTCAGACTGGACCCGGCGCGTGCAAATCCTTATAGGTGTAGGGGTGCGTCATCTGCGTTTTTTGATTTCGCCTTATCACGGCTCGTAAAAGAAATTCTACCCATTGCACCCCATTGTAAAGGCTCCGGTATTAACTCCAGCCTGACACGATTCAGGCGGCATACAACATAAGATGGCATCGAAACACAGCACCGGCGAGGCCGGCTCACGCCTCGTTCGCAACATTTGCGTCTATTGCGGTTCCTCTAAGGGCGCCGATCCGATTTACGAAGCCGCTGCGCGAAAACTTGGCGAGGCAATGGCAGAGGCCGGCCTCGGTCTCGTTTTCGGAGGCGGCGCCATGGGCCTAATGGGGGCAATTGCTAGCTCGGTCCTGGCCAATGGCGGCAGAGTTACCGGGATTATTCCCGGCTTCCTGGTCGTCCGGGAAGGACTCCTTCCTGGCCTTAAAGACTACATCATTGTGGATAGCATGCGTGAGCGGAAGCGGCTCATGTTCGAGCACGCCGACGCCTTTGTTGCGCTTCCCGGCGGCATCGGAACGTTGGAGGAGCTCACCGAACAATTGAGCTGGGTCCAGCTTGAGCGTCACACTAAGCCGGTGGTCATCGCCGACATAGGCGGGTTCTGGAAACCATTGCTCGATCTCTTCGCCCATATGCGCGAGCGCCGTTTTATCCAGCCGCCTTTCGAGGTTCGCTATCTTGTTGCCGAAAAGTTCGAGGATATTCTGCCGATGATCGAGACCGCTGCGGCCAAGGCAGCGGTTAAAGGCGAAGTAAAACTGACCGTCGATCCGAGGTTATAGACGCCCGTGGAATTATAAGCGCAAGCGTAGCTTTTACCAAGAGAATCGGAGCACCGATCTTGTTCGCAACGGCACAGAGCAGTGATGTGGGAGAGCACGTGCCGCTCGAACATGAGATCGATATTGCCGGTTTCAAAACCGATCCATCGGAACGGCTCCTTGCGCCGGCGGAGAAGCCGTCGCGCGAGCCTTTCTTGTTTTTCCTCATCCTATGCTTTCTCATCCATGCCGGGATCTTGGCCGTCCTTTTATCCGAGGATTTATTCCGTGACCCCGGCCCTACGGTCGCCGAAGAGATCCCGGTGGAAATCGTCGCCGCGCTTCCGCCCGAGGAAAAGCCCGAACTGGCCATTAAGCCTCTCCCGCCCCCACCCGATCTCGTGACCCCTCCGGTTGTCAAACCGGCGCCGCCGCCCGAAAAAGTGCAGCTCGACGACGTTAAAATCGCGTATGACGCGCCCGTTTCCGGCAATGCCAGCCAAACTCAAAAGTCGGCAATTTCCAAGGAAACGCAAGCACCTGTGAAAGCGCCGCCGCCCAAGCTCGCGACGCCGCTGCCGCCGCAAAATAAGCCCGAGCAGGAAAAGGCCGCGGCTCCGGCAAAAGAGAAGCCTGAGGAAACCTATTCGCCATCCGAACCCCAAAAGATCGCCGACGACGAGCCAGACGCCGAGGCGCTCGACACAGCGCATCCGCAGCCGCCTGCTCCAAAACCCAAAGAGAAGAAGGCCCCGCAGCCGAGCAAGGATGCCGCTGCGGAGGGCAAGAAGGCCACGGTTGCGCAGCAGCTCGCGGCCTTGGCTCCCGCGCCTAATTTTTCCTTCGGGGCCAAGGCCAAGGCAGCGCCAATCGGCGGCGGAACGGAAAAAGCGAGTTACGAATCCTTGCTCGTGGGCTTAATAAAGCGCCAGTTGAAGCTCCCGGCGGAATCGCGCGCGAGCCATTTGGCTCATGTGGGGGTAATCGGCTTTTACATCGACGAACTTGGTAATCTCACCCATCAGGTGATTTACCGGGCGAGCGGCGATCCGGCACTTGATGCGGCCAACCTCGCGGCCGTGAAGCACGCGGCGCCTTTTCCCGCGCCGCCAAGAGGCATCCCGCATGAGTTGTCGTGGCACTATTCGAACGTGGAATGAACCGTGGTACGCCGCGCCGTCAGCGCCCGACAGATGACTCCCCAACTTTGTTTCCCCCCCTTCCCCAGACAAATCCGCCCCTGCGCAGGGCGGGGTCTTGGGAGGGTGGGGG
>CAYWHF010000215.1:0-4996 GCA_964457695.1 uncultured Methylocapsa sp. | reverse complement strand
AGAGACACGTTTCCGAGAGACGCTCGCCCGCGGCCTTTCAATTCTTGACGAAGCGACCCGCAATCTTTCGCAAGGCGGCACTCTGCCCGGCGAGACCGCTTTCAAACTCTACGATACTTATGGATTTCCGCTTGACCTCACCCAGGACGCCTTACGCGCGCGCGGACTTGTGGTGGACACGGGCGGATTCGAAACCGCAATGCAGCGCCAGCGCAGCGAGGCGCGCAAGGCCTGGGTTGGCTCCGGCGAATTGGCGACAGAAACCGTCTGGTTCGCGCTCAAGGAAAAAACCGGAGCAACGGATTTCTTGGGCTACGAGACGGAGCATGCGGAAGGCCTCGTCGCCGCTCTCCTCAAGGACGGCGGCGAAGTCCAGTCTCTCAAAGCAGGCGAGAGGGGCTGCGTGATCCTCAATCAGACGCCCTTTTATGGCGAATCTGGCGGTCAAGTCGGCGACACGGGTTATATGCTTGCGCAAGGGGTCCGCTTCCGCGTCACCGATACGCAAAAAAAACTTGGCAACCTCTATGTGCATGAAGGCTTGGTCGAAGAAGGCGAGCTTCGCCCCGGTCTTGCACTCGAACTCCTTGTTGATCACTCTCGCCGCAAGGCATTGCGCGCAAATCATTCGGCGACGCATCTCTTGCATGAGGCGCTGCGTCAAGTTCTGGGCGAGCATGTCGCGCAAAAGGGCTCGCTCGTCGCTCCAGACAGGCTGCGCTTCGATTTTACCCATCACAAACCATTGGGCCAAGACGAGCTTGCCCGCGTCGAGGACCTGGCCAATCGGGAAGTGATCGGCAATACACCGGTCGTGACTCATTTGAAGAGTCTCGACGAAGCTCTTCGCACCGGCGCCCGGGCCCTGTTTGGCGAAAAATATGGCGATGACGTTCGTGTCGTATCGATGGGCTTTGAGGAAAACGGCGAGGCCGGTTTGCCCCTGGCCATAAAACCTGCTTTTTCAACTGAGCTTTGCGGCGGAACCCATGTTTCCCGCACAGGCGACATCGGGCTGATCACCATCATATCGGAAACCGCGGTTGCGGCCGGCGTGCGGCGAATCGAAGCAAAGGCTGCCGCCGAGGCCCGTCATCATCTCAGGGCGCGGGCGCAGCGCCTGCGTGACATCGCAGCGCTGCTCAAGACGCCGGAAGACGAGGCGGGTCAACGCTTAACGAGTATCCTCGAAGAGACCAAAAAACTTGAGCGCGAATTGCGTGAAGCGCGCAGAAAACTCGCCATGGGCGAAGGCGCGGCGGCCGCGCAGCCCGTGCAACAAATCGCCGGCGTAAAATATTTTTCGCGTATTGTGTCCGGCATCGCAATGAAAGATCTTAAATCGCTGGCCGACGAGGCGAAGGTCAGCCTCGGCTCCGGGGTTGTCGCGATCGTCGGCGTCGGCGATGATGGAAAGGCCGGCGTTGTGGTCGGAATCACACATGATTTGACGGACCGGTTCGACGCCGTTCAATTGGTTCGCCCTGCCGCCATCAAGCTCGGCGGCACGGGCGGCGGCGGCCGCCGCGACATGGCGCAAGCGGGAGGCCCGCGCAGCGCCGAAGCGGACTCCGCGCTCGCGGCAATCGGCGATCTCTTGCGAGAAACCGCAAGCGCGGGGTGACTTCGAGGGCCAACCAAACAGCGTTCAACGACGACGTAAAGCAAATGAGTGCGTTTCTCTGCTGAGGCACGAGGTAAAATTCGATGTTTGGGAAAATTTTGATCCCAATCGACCTGAGCGAACTGGAGGTCGCCAAGCCGGCCCTCCGTGCTGCGGTTGAGCTCGCGCTTCACGCGCAGGGCGCGATGCGCCTCATCACGGTCGAGACTCTGTTGCCTGCGAGCTTCATGGAATATGTGCCGCCCGAATTCGACAAATCGCAGGAAGAGCGCGCATACCATGCACTTGCGGAGATCAGTGCAAGCCTCTCCGTTCCAAAGGAGCGCGTCTCTCACACGGTCAGGTTCGGCGGCATTTATGTCGAGATTCTCGCCGAGGCCGATGACTGGGGCGCCGACCTTATTGTAATAGGATCGCACAGGCCGTCCATGGCGACCTATCTTATTGGATCCAATGCAAAAACGATCGTGAGGCATGCGAAATGTTCGGTATTGGTGATACGTAGCGGAACCTAGACCATAAAAAGTTTTTTGCCTATGGTGGCAACTAGAAAGGTATGTCGCCGTTTATCTTACATCAGCCATCAATCCGGGCTGGGAATATCCGAAACGGTGGAGGAAACCATGGGCCAGGACGATCAACGGGCGACACCTACCGACGCTGCTGCGAGCGCGCTCGAAAACGCTGTCAACGCAATGAATGCTGTGTCGCAAAAAATGCAAGCCATGGCCGGCGAATGCTTCGAAATATCCAAGCAATCCTTCGAACATGCATCGCAAACGCTCGAAAAACTTCGTGGAGCGCGCGGCATGGAAGAAATCATGGCAATTCAGGCAAACTATGTGAAGGAAGCATTCGACAACGCCGCACGACACGCGCGCAAATTCGGCGAGCTCATGGCGGTCTTCCCAAACGACTTTACTAAGACGTATCAAGACGCATGGCTCAAAGCCGTGAATACCGCCGTGCAGGCGATGCAGACGGCAAGCCAGCCGGCGTCCAACGGTACCGCCAACCACGCGGACGACGCGCGAAAATCCGCTCGCGTCTTCGACCATCGCGAGAGTGCGTAAAAGGCTTCGCCTCACTGTTGGTACAAACCGAGTCTATTCCGCGCGCGGGTGCTTGACCGGAAGTGGAAAACCGGGCGCCAAGAAATTGTCAGCCAATGCCACGTGTCGGCTGTTATCGCGTTGTTTTGCAAGAATTTTTGTATCATATTTTCGTCGGGGCAGGACCGTGGCCGAGCCCTCGGAAATGCACTAAAATAGGCCGATACAAGACTGTCTAATCTGCGTGAACCGGATAGTTGGGAAACTAACGCTATGGCGCGATTTGACTCGACCCAAACCGGGATTGGCCCCTAGACCTGCTCCAGTTTTCCGCAAGAGTTATCCTGCGCAATGCCACGGCTCCTACTCGTTCGCCATGCCGAAGCCGCCGTAGAGGCGCCCGATGGCGACTCGGATCGGCCGTTAACTGCGCGGGGCCGGGCCAACGCACAGCGTGTGGGTATTTACTTGCGGACATCGAGTCTCCTTCCTAATCGCGCCATCTCCTCGCCTGCGCTGCGCGCGCGCGATACCCTCGATGCGATCCTTCGCGAACTGCCGCAAGAGTCGCCGTCCTGCGAAGTTTACGACGCCCTTTATTACGCTGACTCTGAAACGCTGCTAGACGTTCTTGGAGAGACGCCCGGTTCGGTGAAAACCTTGCTTGTCATTGGCCATAATCCTGGCGTTGGCGAATTCGCGCGTCTCCTCCTGCGGCCTTACAATGCTCCTCCAAAGCATTTCTCCGCGCCCTGCCTCGCGGTGATCGACATGCTTTGCGGCAATTGGAGCGAGGCGGGCGTTGGCTGCGGCAGGCTTGAACTCTTTAAAGATTTTTCCGACTCGCAAGCCGATGACTCTGTCTCACTGGCCTAAGGCACCAGCTGGCCCGCAGAATGCCGGGCTGATACAGCCTCGGCACGCGTTTGCCTTGTTTGCCTTCCTGGCACTGTTCGCAGCCGCCCTTCGCCCTCTTGGCGCTTTCGAGTCGAACCGTGACGGCGCCGGTTTGCCAGAAGGGCCTTCGCGCAATATTTTGTCCTCCGCCGCTCCAAACAATCCTTCGCTAAACGTATCGCCCAACGGAATTATGTTTCACCCCGCGATGAGCGCGGTCTCGAATTGGCAAGCCGAGGCAAAGGAAAATCTTGACCTTACCGAAGAAGCTGAGGCAAAATTGGAGAGCACTATCCCGCGTTGCGTCAAGCTAAACAATTATTGGTGCATCAAACGCGCGCATTGGGCGGGCGAGATTGCCGCGGACGCCGAGGGTCACGTCGCCTTTGCTACGGCGCTCGATGGCGCCGTTGCCGCCGCGATGCTTCTGCGCCGCTATTATGTTGATTACAATCGTCACTCGGCCTTGGCCATCGTTTCGCACTGGGCACCTGCCCAATGTGGTGGACTCGCAGTCACGGCTGGATGGCGAAGCAAGCTCCGTGCGCCCGGGACAAAGGCATTGTCTGGCCTGGCTTCGCATGGCCTTCAAAACACGCTGCGCGCGCGGTGGCTTTCCGCGCACCCCCGGGGCTTCACCGGTTTGGCTCGTTCTACGGCGTACCGGTCCATCGTGCCTGCCCGCCCAATCGAAATGATGCGGGCACCAGAGATTGCTGTCGGCATGGGCGAGGCGCAGAGAACGCCAATCAAGATTGCCGCGCTCGATTTCGCCGCCCCATCAACAAAGCCGGGTTTTACGCTATGCAGCAGCGATTCCCTGCGGATCCAAAACTATGCCTCGCGTGCCATTGAAGGTATTGCTACGAGTCAGTCCGCGGACTTGAATCTTTTCATATCCGGCGAAATGCCCGGCACCAATCTTCGGCCCCTGCTAGAAAATATGGCAAAAGTCGAAATCGGGCCGCTCGCCGTGCGGACCGATCTCATCGTTGCAGCGATAGAAAGGCTTGCAACGAAAACGCCAGCGGTGAGATCGCTTTCCAATTCTTCCGGTATCACGAATAATGAGACCCACCCGCCTTAACCAGTGATTATGATCTGGCTATTGGCGCGTGGTCATACTATTTCGCAAGTGTCGGCGCGCGATGGATTGAGCAACTGCTCGCCCGTGACAATGCCGAAGGGCCTGAGGCGCTCGGCGATTTGCGGCGGCGGGGCAGCGGCAACGATCGCGAAGCCGAAGCGGGCTTGGCGCGCATCATCCTGCTCGTGCTCGACAACGCAGGATGGCATGGGCCGGCCAATCTCAAAATCCCCGACGGGATTCGCCTTATTCATCTGCCGCCCTACACTCCAGAACTGCAGCCGGCCGAAACCCTATGGGCGCTGGTCGACGAGCCAATCGTCAATAAGCACATTG
>CAYWHF010000214.1:0-4997 GCA_964457695.1 uncultured Methylocapsa sp. | reverse complement strand
GCTGGGGACGCAGAAGTTGATCTCGCGGCGGTCGTGGACCGCTGGGTGCGCCGTGCCGAGGAGACCCGCGGATCGGGTGCGGCTGGTCCGGAGCTGGATCGCATCGCCAACGAGGTCGAGGCGGATGTTCGTGGACAGCTCGGGGACGCCCCGCAGGTCGAGGAGGCGTGCGAGGAGATCGCCCACGCGCACGGCTTCGCCACCTGGGCGGTGCTCGCGGCGCATGTCGAGCGGGCAAGCGAGGGGCGTGACGGATTCGAGCGCGCCGTGGACGCGGTGGTCGGTGGCGACGAGAACACCTTGCACCGGCTGCTGCGGGCCGATCCTGCGCTGACTGGGGCGACATCGAATCGGATCCATGGCGCGACGCTGCTGATCTACACGGCAGCCAACGGCGTCGAGGCGTACCGCCACGCGGTGGGCATCTTCACGCTGGCGCAGGAGATCGTCGTCGACTTCGGGTCGTATCCGATCCGCAAGATCGCGCAGAACAGCCACGACTACCGGCCGCTCGGCTTGGGCTACGCCAATTTGGGCACGCTGCTCATGGTGCTCGGCATCCCGTACGACTCGCCCGAGGCGCGCTTGGTCGGCGGCGCCGTGACCGCGATCACGACCGGCCGCGCCTACCGCGTGTCGGCCGAGATCGCGCGCGAGAAGGGCCCGTTCCCCGGCTTCCCGCGCAACCGCGACGCGATGCTCCGCGTCATGAACATGCACCGCGACGCGGCCTACGCGCTCGAGGAGTCGCTCGGCTTCGACGAGCTGGTCGCCGCCGCGCGCCAAGACTGGGACGACGCCGTCCGCTTGGGCGAGCGCTACGGCTACCGCAACGCGCAGGCGACGGTCATCGCGCCCACCGGCACGATCGGCCTGCTCATGGACTGCGACACGACGGGCATCGAGCCCGACTTCGCGCTCGTCAAGTTCAAGAAGCTCGCGGGCGGCGGCTATTTCAAGATCATCAACCGCGCCGTGCCCGATGGTTTGCGCGCGCTCGGCTACCGGCAAGAAGAGATCGACGAGATCGCGAGCTTCGCGACGGGCCGCGGCTCCTTGCGCAACGCGCCTTCAATCAACCACGAGACCCTTAGGGCCAAAGGCTTTTCGCAAGCGAAGCTCGACGAGATCGAGGTGCTTTTGGGCTCCGCCTTCGACATCAAATTTTTGTTCAACAAATGGACACTTGGCGCGGAATTTTTGACGCGGGACCTCAGAATTCCGGCGGAAAAATTGGAAGATCAAAATTTCGATCTCTTGAGCCACCTTGGCTTTTCCCGCGCCGAGATCGACGCCGCCAACGCTTTTGTCTGCGGCGCCATGACGCTTGAAGGCGCGCCGCATCTTCGCCCTGAACATTATGCCGTCTTCGATTGCGCGAACCCCTGCGGGCGCACAGGCAAACGTTTTCTCAGCGTCGAGAGCCACATCCGCATGCTGGCGGCGGCGCAGCCTTTCATTTCGGGTGCGATCTCGAAGACGATCAATATGCCGAATGACGCGACGATCGAAGATTGCAAGGACGCCTATATGCTTTCCTGGCGGCTTGGTCTCAAAGCCAATGCGCTTTACCGCGATGGCTCAAAACTGTCGCAGCCATTGAGCAGCCAGCTTATCGCCGACGACGATGACGACATGGAGGATGCCGTCGAGGCGTTGATCGCCTCCAACGCGCCGGCACGCGCAACCGCCGTTGCCGAAAAAATCGTCGAGCGCATCGTCGAGAAGATCGAGCGCATCCGCGAGCGCGAGCGCCTGCCCGACCGGCGAAAGGGCTATACGCAAAAGGCGGTTGTCGGCGGTCACAAGGTTTATTTGCGCACCGGCGAATATTCCGATGGCAGACTCGGCGAAATTTTTATCGACATGCACAAAGAGGGGGCGGCGTTCCGCTCGCTCATGAACAATTTTGCCATCGCGATTTCGGTTGGCCTGCAATATGGCGTGCCGCTCGAAGAATATGTCGATGCCTTCACCTTTACCCGTTTTGAGCCGGCGGGGCTCGTGCAAGGCAATGACGCGATCAAGAACGCAACCTCGATTCTCGACTATATTTTCCGCGAGCTTGCGATCTCCTATCTCGGCCGCAATGAGCTTGCCCATGTCGATCCGTCCGACATCGGCCCCGATGTGCTGGGCAAGGGAGACGATCAGAGCCGCTTGCCGCAAGGTGCCGGCACCAAACTCGTCTCGCGCGGTTTTGTGCGCTCCAAGGCCGACAAATTAATGCTGGTGCAGGGCTCCGGCCCGCAGGCCCCGGCGGCGCTCAAAGGCGATCTTGCGGCAGAGGTCGAAGCGGAACTCGGCGGGCTTGAGTGGACCACGCCCGCCGAGCGCGCCGCAATCGCCGAAAAACGCAGCCAGGCGCGTGTGAAGGGCTATACGGGAGAGGCCTGCGGCGAATGCGGCAATTTCACCCTCATCCGCAACGGCACCTGCCTCAAATGCGACACCTGCGGCGCAACTTCAGGGTGCAGCTAATGATGGTGAGGATTCTTCTTTAGAATCGTTCCAAAAATGTTTCACGTGAAACATTTTCGTCCGATTGCGGGCAAAAATCTTACAAGGCTACATACAGCGGTGGACTTTGGAAAAGTGGGATTGCGCGGAAAAATTGTATTTTGAGCAGTTGGATAGGACCTTCAGGATGAAAAATCGAAAAGATAACATTGCGACGAAAAAGAGGACAAACAGCGCCAGGGTTTCTCCAGAAAAAAAGGGGCGAACTCGCAGGCCGTTCCCTCGCGTCACTTTGGAAGAGGCCTTAAAGATCCCCGTGGCAATCAAGGTGCACAATGGGGGGAACCCATGGGAACCTGACGAGGTGCGAAAAGCGATCGGGGTTGGATCGGGCAACTCCTACTTCTATTTAACTGCGGCTTCGCGCGATTTTGGTTTTACCGTTGGCACGCGGGATACAGCGAAGATTGCACTCGCAGATTTCGGCCGGGACCTTGTTTACGCCCCAGATCCGGATACCGAAAAGGAACTAAAGGTTCGAGCTTTTCTTAATATAGATATCTTCAAACGCGTACTTGAATATTATAAAGGAAGTAACCTACCTGAAATGAAATATCTTGGGAACGTCCTGCAAAAGGAATTTGGCCTGGATCCTGAAACTCATGAAGAATTCTCGCGATTGTTCCGGGAAAACTGCCAGTATTTGGGAATCACGTCTGGCATCCCCAGCTCGCCCGGGGACATCAACGCAACAGAAACAAGCGCGTCCGCTCCAGAAACAATTACTCTTGCCGAATCAGAAGGCGCCTCAAAACTTACCGCGTTTGTGATTATGCCGTTCGGAGAGCGCGATCCAAAGCATCCTTCAGGTTTCTTTCAGGAGGTGTTGCGTAGCGTAATTACACCTGCTGCGAAGGCATCACAGTTCACGGTCAAGACTGCAAACAGACAAGGCAGCGATCTTATTCAATCCACCATAATCAACGATCTCATGGATGCTGATCTCGTAATTGCAGACCTCACTGAGCATAACCCAAATGTGATGTTCGAACTCGGCATGCGGATGGCGGAAGACAAGCCGGTGGTTTTGATAAAGGCTTCGGGTACAGGACCACTTTTTGATGTCGACAACATGTTACGTGTATTCGAGTACAGTCAAAACCTTTGGTCGACTACCGTTGAAAAGGACATGCCCAACCTTCGTGAATTTATCAGGGGCTCGTGGGAGAACCGTGCATCTGAGAAGTCGTATATGAAGATTCTTAGAGGCACAAAGACCAAGACAGCGTGAAAGTTCAATCACCGGAGGCAGTAACATCACTCGTTCGGTAACGATGACACGAATTTTTTATTCAAAAAAAGGAATAAATTATGGTTAGGGGCAAGGCGAGCGGTTATGTGCTAACCGCAAAAGATGCATCTATCGTTTTGGCAATGCAGGCGCGTGGTGATCGCGATCACGACATCGCAGCCTGGTTCGGAGTTAATCAAGGGCGCGTCGCCGAGGCCAAAGACGGTAAGTTTGGTTCTGTGGCTCTTGCGCCGACAAATGGCCTCCCTCCCAAAGGAGCTCCTGGCATCAAAGGCCGGATGCTCAGAAGTTCCGTCGAGAAGGCATTGGCCAAATTGAAAAACGGGGATGTTAATGCGGCAATATTTGAACTTGAATCGGGAAAGGCGTCCTATGACAAGGACGAGGCGTAGTCGCCATTCCTCTCCAACTCCTTGCGGCAAGGTGGGACCCACATAAGCCTTGAAGCTACTCGTGTTTGTTTTTCCCAGATAAACCACGCGTAGCTGGTCGCTGTCGTTGCGTTGCGGTCCAACCGGCCTTTCACCATTGGAACACGTTCAACAAATTGCGCAAAAATAGTGGGAGGCGTTACTTCGAAGATTTCGCGGTACCGCCCCACACTTTCCAGGAAAACCGTGCGCGCAAGTATCGCAACTCCGATCCTAGCTACATTTAATGCCCTGAGCACAAATTCTTCGGCGAGTCGGAACGTTGGGTTGGTAATAACCAAATCGACCGCATTCGTTCCATCATGCTAAGTCAGAAAATCCCGAACTGGCCCAACGCCCTAGTTATATGCGTCTGAAGATTTAACTTCCGAAAAATATTCTTTTAGGACCTTTGCCATATGGCCCGCACCACACGCAGGCTCTAGGCAGGTGAGAGACCCAAGGTTCTTTTTGTCGAGCACATGTTCGAAAAGTGCTCGTGTAGCCCATGGCGGAGTTGGAAAATCGTCGGGACTGTCTTTCGGTTCGGCTCGTTGTGCCATCACAGCATGTGACTTGTTTTGCATGTCCAGCCCTCTTGGCGAATCGCTGCCATTGACTCTTGTTAACAAAGGTTAACATCGAGTTCTCCTTCGTTTTGAAGTCTAGAGACCCGACCAGTGAGCGGCCGCCCTGGCCTCACCGTCCCGTTCATCGCGCGGGCGACCGCGGGCGTATCTGAACTTTGAAGTCAAAGTGCCGCCGCCTCCGGCGGTCATGATCCTTGAGTTCAATGTTCCGATACGCTTTTCTGC
>CAYWHF010000213.1:0-5012 GCA_964457695.1 uncultured Methylocapsa sp. | reverse complement strand
AGATCGGCCCCGATCCCGCCCGAGGCGCCAGTAATCAGCGTGACGCGGCGCTGAGCAGAGGACCGGGCGTTCCCGGTGGCGGGGCTGACCTCGGTGACGGGTTCAATGCTTCCGGTTTCGCTCACAATTTCTCGTCCTCGCTCGCCTGCGACCATGGGCCGCCGGCGTAAGGGTCCATTGGTGTTTCTGCGGCCACTTTCTGCCGCAACAAAACTCTGTCCCGCGTGGAAACGCCGAGCAGCTCGGCGATCCGCCAGATCGTATTTTCTTCCAATTCATGGACCGTGCCATCGGCAAACGCAATGTCCCAGAGCAATTCCACGATTTTCAACCGCCCGCCTTCATCGAGCGTGCGTTTCAATACGCTCGTAAAGTGGTAGAAGTCGACCGCCTCGCGATCGCTTTGCTCGGCAGCCGCGGTGAGCTTTGCGGCCGCCACAGCGTCTAGGCCAAACCGCTCTTCGATGATCGCCTGCAGTTTGCGCCGCTCGGAAAGATCCACCCTGCCATCGACATTTGCGACATGAACCAGCAGGGCTACGGCTGCGAGACGGTAATCCTCCTCGCCAAAGCTCCGCGCGGAGGCGTCCGTACCGGTCATTTCTTCGACAAAGTGTTTTAGGGCATCGAACATGAGGGGTCTCCGGCTTGGAAATCGGAGCGCATTATAGCTCATTAGGCAGAAAGCGCATTGCCGCCATTCAGCGCAGCAGCAGACAGGTCCAGTAGCCCTCGGGCTGGTGATAAGCGCTGCGCAGACCTTTGACCCAAGCCTCGCACGCGTGCCGCGCCGGAAAGCAGTGTTTTATGTCCAGCCAATCGATGAGCGTGAGGCCAAAATAGGGATCCCTATAGGGATGGCCGCCGGAAAAATGCCCAAGCCAAACCGAGCGCCAAGGCAATTCTGCGGCCGTTGGCGCGATAGGTTCCCAAAAAGGCGCGCCAGCCGAACAGCGAACGCCCCCGAAATCTGCGATTTGGCCGCTGGCCGGGGCTCGCTCCTTATCGGCAGCGCGGCCGGGCCCGCAATAGGCTAAACACAACGCGCAAAAAACGGCAGCAACGCTTGGCCGCTTGGGCGCACGCCAACCGCAGCAAATTTTACGCGCGTTCATGACTGCAAGCTTTCGTAGCTCTGGCGCGGCAATATACATAGCACCCGTCTTCTATCCCGAATGGCTGCCTGGCTCAACCGGGAATCGAAAGGCCAATGGACGTACCACACGGTTATGGCGCAGAGCTTGCCGCGCGCACCGAAAAGACCGGCGCCTGCTCCCCGGCCATCGTTCACGCTATCAACCTCGTTCTCATGTCCTCTTCGAAATCAGCGCCTGGTTCGTCAAACCCGAGTTCGAACAATTTGGGAACGCCAATGGCGTATCCTTGCGCGAAGTCGACACCAATCTCGCGCAGAGCGGCTAAAACAGCGCGGCTTTCGACGAACTCCGCGACGGTCCGAATACCCATGACCTTGCCGACGTGATCGATCATTTCCACCATGGCCCGGTCGACGTTGTCGCGCAGCATGTCTTTTACGAACAGGCCGTCGATTTTGAGATAGTCGACCGGCAGATTTTTCAAATAGGCAAACGACGACATGCCGCGGCCGAAGTCGTCGAGCGCGAACTGACACCCCAAATCTTTGAGCGCTGCAATAAAGCGCCTGGCGTTCTCCAAATTGGCTATCGCGCTCGTCTCGGTGATTTCAAAGCAAACGATGCGACATGGAATATTGTGGATTTGCAGCTGCCCCCGGACAAATTCGATGAAGCTATCGTCGCCGAAGGTTCGGCCGCAAAGATTGATACTGCACTTCTCTATCGGACGAGAATTCGGCCTGGCGAGCTCTTTTGCCAATTGCTTGAACGCGTTGCGTACGACCCAGCGATCGATCAGAGGCATCAGCCCGTAGCGCTCGGCCGGCGGAATGAATGCGCCAGGCGAGACCATATTGCCGGCCTGGTCTCTCAGCCGGAGCAGCAATTCGAAATGGCGGCCGCCGGCATGTTTTAGCCGCAACGGAAGGATTTCCTGCGCGTAAAGACAAAACCGCTGATTTTCGAGAGCCTCCTGAATCCGGTGCACCCACGTCATCTCGTCGACGCGTTGCGCGAGCTCCGCATCGTCGGAGCGGTAAATTTGAATGCGATTCCGGCCTTTCTCCTTTGCGCCGTAGCAGGCAATGTCGGCCCGGCGCAGCGCCTCTTCGACCGAGGTGCCAGCTTCGGCAATGCACGCAACGCCGATGCTGGCCGTTACCGCAAATGACCGTTCGTTCCACGGGAAGACGAATCTCTCAATGGTCATCCTCAAGCGTTCGACGAACTTTTCGACTTGTTCGGATTCGCAGTGCGGCAGCACGAGAGCGAACTCGTCTCCGCCCAATCGCGCAAGCACGTCGCCCGGCCGCGACTCCCGCTGCAGGATTTTGGCTATCTCGCGCAACAATTGGTCGCCGGCGAGATGGCCGCAGGTATCGTTCACGACCTTGAATTGATCGAGATCCAAGAAGGCGAGCGCATGCGGGGTGTCTCCGTCGCTGAACCGGCCGAGCTCTTCCCCTAGCCTGGCTTCAAACGCGCGCCTGTTTCCGAGGCCTGTGAGGGAGTCATGCGTGGCCTGCCAGGCGAGGCGTTGTTTCTCCTCGTGCAATGCCTTCTCGAAGGCTTCGCGCTGCTGGACCAGCCTGCGGGTATGCCAGATGAGCAGGAGGACCAGCACGGTCGCGGTTATAATATTCACCACCGTCAGAATCACTTTGATCGCGCGCGAGCCCTCGCCGAGGACTTCCGAAAACTTGTTGGCGCGGACCGTGAGCTGGCCGTTAATCTCATAGAGCTGCGACGTCAACAGACGGAGCCGGGGTTCGTCGTTGAGCGCACCGCCTTTCATCTCGGATTGGATGTGCTCGCCGAATTTGGCGAGCTGCAGAAGCATTGAGTCAGTCGCGGTCCACTGTTCAACTGCGACCTTCAGATAACTTATCCTCCGGAAATAGCGATACAGCCATATCAAGCCCGGGATGTCGGAAGGATCAACCCCGCCCTGCAGAAAGCCCTCGCTCGCCTCCGGCCAATCGCTTTGCTCCATCGCCCAGCGCGCGTAGAGATCACCGAGCGGAACGGCGAGCCCCGCCCTATATTGATTGAAGAACTTCTGCTGTCCGGTCTGCAGGTAGAGGTGGAGGAAGTAAACGGCGTTCTTTTGCCCTCTGGACCAGAGCGATTCGCCGCCGACATAGGCTCTCACCGAGGAGAGAACGTCGATACTGAGGCAAGCGATGAAAGCCTGCAACAGCACGACCGCGACGAAAGGCGCAACGAGCCTCAACAGACGGTAACAGGACTGCAGTCTGGGAGCCTTCATCGAATGACCAAATCGGGCAAAAGTTATCAGGATGGCCGCCAGACCTTTTCGCTATCAATTTCCTGAACCTCAACATGTCCAGTGCGCCGCGGTATCGCCGTGGCTATTGATGGGCGAGAGGTCTTAATGCTACCCCAATTCCGCGAGTCTCATTGGGCCGATGGTTAACAAGCAAACAATCCTGGCGCTCCATTTGTGCGTATCGAGCCTGTTTATCAGGGACGTCAGAAGATTGAGGACGCGGCGTCCCGCGCAGGCGTGTCGTCCAATAACATTTTACGAATTCTGCCAGACGTCGAGAATCGCCTTTGAATTGGCAAGTTGGTGCACGCCAGTGCGCCGCGTTAACGAAATCATCGTTCATGTGCGGCTTGATTGCCGCGTTGCTAGGCGAGCGACGCAGGGCATGAGAATGGTTGCAAAAGCGCAGCGCGGCGCTTCGTCAACCGTTTCGAATTGGTGGTACATGGACGACGCACGGCCGCCGGCTCAACATGGCCTGAGCCCGAGACCAGCAATTTGATTCGCCAATGCCCCAACCGCGCCACCAATCAAAAAATTCTAGCCAAGGAAGTTGCCGCGTGGCAAAAAGATCGCAACAAACGCTGCGCACCAGCCGGTTGGCAGTTCACCACCGCCAACGCCCACGTCAAACTCATACGTCTTTATCCCGTCTTTCATGCGACTCATTCTACTCGAGGCGGATATTCTAAGATGGTTTTGGACGCGCTATGAAATTTACCCTATCCTGGCTCAAGGATCATCTCGAGACCGATGCGACGCTCGGCGAGATCGTCGCAACGCTTACCAAGATCGGCCTTGAGGTCGAGCGCGCCGATGACAGGGCTCAAGCGCTCAAGGGATTTGTGATCGCGCGAGTCATCGATGCCAAGCCCCACCCCAATGCCGACCGCCTGCGGCTTTGCGTTGTCGACACGGGGAGTGGCGCGCCGGTGCAAGTCGTTTGCGGCGCGCCGAACGCCCGCACGGGCATGAAATCGGTGTTTGCCGCGCCGGGGACCTATATTCCGGGCAAGAAGATCACCCTTGGAAAGGGCGTCATTCGCGGCATCGAATCGAACGGCATGCTTTGTTCGGGAGCCGAGCTCGAATTGTCCGGCGATCATGACGGGATTCTCGATTTGCCGGACGCGGCTCCGGTCGGCGCGGCCTATGCAAACTGGGCAATGCTCGACGATCCCGTTATCGAGATCAATCTGTTGCCGAACCGGCCGGATGCAGCGGGGGTCGACGGAATTGCCCGCGACCTCGCTACGGCGGGGTTGGGCAGGCTGAAAGCCGCCCCAAGTTCGAAGGTCGAAGGCCGTTTTCCTTGCCCGGTTACGGTGCGGCTCGACTTCGCGCCGCAGGATGCGCATCTTGCGCCCCTCTTTGCGCTGCGCCTCGTGAAGGGGGTGCGAAACGGGCAAAGCCCGGATTGGCTGCAAAGGCGCCTCAAGGCGATTGGCCTTCGCCCGGTCAATACGCTCGTCGACATCACGAACTATCTCACCTACGACCGCGCGCGCCCGCTGCATGTTTTCGACGCCCAAAAGGTCAAGGGCAATCTCGCCGTTCGCCGCGCCAAGCCGGGCGAGGAGCTCGCCGCGCTCGATGGCCGCACCTATAAGCTCGACGCGGACAAT
>CAYWHF010000212.1:0-5076 GCA_964457695.1 uncultured Methylocapsa sp. | reverse complement strand
CCGCGCCGGTAGGCGAGAGCCGCCGCAAACGTCAGGAACAGGAGATTTCGCCCCGGAACGAATGTATTGGGCAGACCCGAAGCGCTAGTTTTGATCTCGATGTCATGCGTCATTGCCGTTTGCGAGATCTGCCGCAATGCGTCGATTCGCACGACGTGATCCTCGCCGAGGCGGTCGCGCCAAGTAGGAAAATTTTGCCGGATCGATTTCAGGATAATCTCACGCTGGCTGAGTTCGGCTTGATGTCTCTGGCCATAGTCGAAGCCGATGGTTTCGACGAGCTCGTGGCGATCGAGGGCCAAGGCAAGACATGTCGTCGAATCCTGCCCGCCGGAAAACAAGACAAGCGCTTTGGTGATCGTCATTTTGCGGTGCTCAATCCAGCCGCTGCAAAAATTGACCCGTCATGGATGCACGGTCCCCGCTTGGCAAGGATTTTTGGCGGCGTCGATATCGAGTCAGAAATGAAGAAGCGAAAAGCCGCCGAAAAAGACGTCCCCATTTTGAGCGGTCGCCGCGACGATGCACTTTGAAGGCCGTTGCCATCGACCAGCACGATGTTGAGCCGCGCCTCACAGAGGCTCATCCGGCGCTGCGGGCCAGCTTCTCCCGCGCCGCGGGAGCCGAGCTCATGCCCAACTAACCGAGGCCCATTTTCTTGAAGGCTTTTGAGATCCAGGAGCCCTCGTCCTCATGCGGCGTCAGCCCGCCTTGTTGCAGCAGCGCAAAAGCATCCTTGTACCATTGCGACTCGGGAAAATTGTGCCCCAAGACGGCCGCCGCGGTTTGCGCCTCATTGGTAATGCCAAGCGCGAGATAGGCCTCGGTCAGCCGCATCAAAGCTTCCTCCGCGTGGCGGGTCGTCTGATATTTGAACAGAACCTCGCGGAAACGGTTGATCGCCGCCGGATAATTATGCTGCTCGAGATAGTAGCGCCCGACGAGCATCTCCTTGCCGGCGAGCTGGTCACGGGCAATCTGCAGCTTATAGCGCGCATCCTGGGCATATTCCGACTTCGGGAATTTTTCGATGATCGCGCTAAAAGTTTCCGCGGCCTTCGCGGCACGCTCCTGATCCCGGGTAATGTCCGGGATTTGATTATAGTAGGACATCCCCTCAAGATAGTAGGCATAGTCGACCTCGGGACCGGAAGCATAGCGCCCGATGTAGCGCTTTGCCGACGCGATCGCGTCGTCATAGCTCCCGTTTTGATAGTGGCTGAAGGTCGTCATCAAAATCGCCTTCCTCTGCCACTGCGAATAGGGATATTGCCTCTCGACCTCCTCGAACTTTTTTGCAGCAGCGCCAAAATCCTTCGATTGCAGCTTGGCGAGCGCCTGATTGTAGAGGTCCTCCGCCGGAACATCAGGTACAATCTTGGTTTCGTATTTATCGCCGCCGAATATTTTGAAGGGATTGATCGAATCGAGCCAAGAATCCTCCGCCAAGGCCGGAAGGGTTGGGGCCACTGCCGCCGCAAAGAGGATCGACAGCCCGCCGGCGGCTCTGCGCCACGTCGTTTGCGTGTTCTTTAATCCGTTATTCATGGCTCTGCTGGTTCGTCGCAAAGAAGTTAACCACGTCCGCAACCGTTCTATCGGAACCAGTGCCGCGGCGCCAGTTTCCATGTTGGCCGGTAAAAAAGCATAAATGTGGCAGAACGGTCTTAATTGGCGCAGACAGGGGGCTCGGCACTACAGCCGGGACAGGAGCCCTTGACGAATCTTTTGCACCGTGCGCCATGCCGAGCGAAATCTGCATCACCGGCCCCGGAGGATTGCGATGGCCTTGAGCGTGGCCGCTCAAATGGATCCGATCGACAAGATCAATATCGCTGCCGATTCCACCTTCGCGCTGCTGCTCGAGGCGCGCGCGCGCGGGCACAGGCTTCATTACTATACGCCCGACAAGCTTTCGCTGCATGATGGCCGGGTCCTGGCCGAGGCGGCGCCAATAGAGGTCCGCGACGTCGAGGGCGACCATTTTACGCTGGGGGAGGCGGCTCGGCATGACCTCTCCGGCATGGACGTCGTGCTTTTGCGCCAGGATCCGCCATTCGACGTTCCCTATATCACCTCGACGCATCTCCTTGAGCAGTTGCAGCCAAAGGTTTTGGTCGTCAACGATCCGGCAGGCGTGCGCAATGCGCCGGAAAAACTTTTTGTCATGAATTTTCCAAACCTTATGCCGCCAACACTGATTACCCGGAGCAAACCGGCCATCGAGGCCTTTTTGGACGAGCATGGCGAAGCGGTGATGAAGCCTTTGCACGGGCACGGCGGCGCGGCCGTATTCAAGATTTCGCGCCAAGATCGAAATTTTGGTTCGCTATTTGATCTTTTTGCGGCAAGCTTTCGCGAACCTTGGGTGATTCAGCGCTTTCTGCCGCAAGTCATGCAAGGCGACAAACGCGTCATCCTCGTCGACGGCGAGCCCTTGGCCGCCCTGAACCGCGTGCCCGCCGAAAATGACATCCGCGCGAATTTGGCCCGCGGCGGCAGCGCGGAGCTGGCCGAGCTCACGCTACGCGAGCGGGAGATTTGCGCAATCGTCGGCCCCGAGCTCAAGCGGCGCGGGCTGCTTTTTGCCGGAATCGACGTCATCGACGGCTATCTGACGGAAATCAATGTGACCTCGCCGACCGGAATCCGCGCGATCAAGCGGCTTGGCGGGCCGGATCTCGCCACCACGATTTGGGACGCGATCGAAGCAAAGTCGCGGATTGGCTCGGCCTTGCCATTTACGGAAAGGGTACCCAAATCCGTTAGCTTAGCGGAAGACACGCGCAAGTCGCGCCCGTCCCCAGCCCATCGGAATCCATGAACGAGACTTTAGAGAAGACGGCGCTGCCGGTTCTTTCCCTGCCTCTGCGTAGCCCTTCCCTACAGGGAACCTTTCTCTATCGACCGGAGTTGCGGGCGAAAATCGCGGCCGTCCACGCGGGAGGCATAACCGCCGGTGATGCAAAGTCCGAAACACTCAACCTCTTCCGTGCATCCTTTGAACAGGCCCGCGGGCTTATCCGTCAAACCTTTGAACGCGATGGCGGCGGGCTCGCCTGCACCGGCCGCCTCGCTCACCTTCAAGACGAACTCATCCGGGAGATCGTTCGCTATGTAACGGCCTACGTCCATCCCGCCAAATTTGGCTCGACGGCCGAGCCCTGCGCGATCGCCGCAGTTGGCGGCTACGGCCGGGCAACGCTTGCACCGGGTTCCGATATTGATCTTTTGTTTATTCTCCCTAAGGCCAACCGTGCGCTTAGTAAGCTCGCCATCGAGCCTATCCTCTATATGCTTTGGGATCTTGGCCAGAAGATCGGGCATTCAGCCCGAACGGTCGACGAATGTCTCGTCGATGCGCGTTCCGACATGACCATCCGCACCTCGTTTCTTGAGGCGCGTTTCATCCTCGGCCACCGGGCGCTCTTCGATTCGATGCAGCGCCGGTTTGCGAGCGAGATCGTTAGGGGAAGTGCGGCGGAATTCGTCGCCGCAAAGCTTGCCGAACGCGACAGCCGCATCGCGCAAGCCGGCCGCTCGCGCTATCTCGTCGAGCCGCATGTCAAGGACGGAAAAGGCGGCCTGCGGGATCTGAATACTTTGTTCTGGATCGCCAAGTATGTCTATCAACTGCATGACGAGGCGGATCTTGTCGCCGCCGGCGTTTTTTCCCAAGCTGAGTATAAACTGTTCCGCCGCTGCGAGGAGTTTCTTTGGCGAGTCCGTTGCCATCTGCATTTTATGACCGGCCGGGCGGAGGAAAGACTGAGCTTTGACCACCAGCGCCGGATCGCCGACCGTCTCGGCTATTCGACGAGAGGCGGTCTCGCCAGCGTCGAACGATTCATGAAACATTATTTTCTGATCGCCAAGGATGTCGGCGATCTGACGGCCATCGTTTGCGCGGCGCTCGAGGAAAAGCAAGCCAAACCATCCGCGAGACTCGACCGGTTTGCGCCGCTGCTGCGCCGCCGGCAAGCGGCGCTTGGAACCGGCGATTTTGTGGTGGAAAAAGGCCGGGTGACGGTTAGGAAGCCTGATGTTTTCACCCGCGACCCGGTCAACCTCATCAGGCTGTTCTGGGTCGCAGACCGCAATGGATTTGCCATCCATCCCGACGCGACGCGGCAGGTGACACTCGCGCTCAAACTCGTTGACGCGAAATTGCGCGCCGATCCTGAAGCCAACAAACTGTTTTTGGACATACTGACTTCGCGCAACGAGCCCGAAATCGTGCTGCGGCTCATGAACGAGGCCGGCGTCCTTGGCCGCTTCATTCCTGATTTTGGCCGGATCGTGGCCTTTATGCAGTTCAACATGTATCACCACTACACGGTCGATGAACATCTCTTGCGGGCAATTGGCAATCTTGCCGCAATAGAGTCGCAAAAACATTTGGCCGAACTTCCCCTCGCAAGCGACCTTGTGCCCTCGGTCGGCAACCGGAGAGCGTTATTTCTCGCGCTATTTTTGCACGATATCGCCAAAGGCCGGGTCGAGGATCATTGCCAGGCCGGGGTTTCCGTCGCGCGATCGCTGTGTCCCCGTCTCGGCCTCACGGCCGCCGAAACCGCGACGGTCGAGTGGCTCATCGAGAACCACCTCATCATGTCGGACACGGCACAGCGGCGCGATCTCGGCGACCGGACAACAATTACCAGTTTCGCCAGCCGCGTCCAGACTCTGGAACGTCTCAAAATGCTGTTTATTCTCACCGTTTGCGATATTCGCGCGGTGGGGCCTGGCGTCTGGAACGAATGGAAGGCCGCACTCTTGCGCACGCTTTACTGGGAGACCGAACTTGTGCTCGCCGGCGGGCATTCGACGGTAAGTTACAATCAGCGCATTGCCGAGGCGCGGGAGGAATTGCGCCGCGCTCTACCGCATTGGCAAGAGCTCGATTTCGAGGCCTATTCGGCCCGCTTCCCGCAAGCCTATTGGCTAAAAGCAACCCCCGAACAGAAAATCCGCCACGCCAAGCTTCGGAATATGACCGAAGTCGAGGTGCCCGCCGCTGACCCCGATATCCGTTTCCACCGGGAAAGGGGGGTAACCGAACTCCACGTCATTGTT
>CAYWHF010000211.1:0-5093 GCA_964457695.1 uncultured Methylocapsa sp. | reverse complement strand
TTTCATTGACGAACGCGTAGAAGCACCCGCTGCCGAATGGGTTGACGAGCTTGCGTGGGCCAAACCGTTCATTGACGAAGCCCTGGCCGATATCGAACGCGGCGATGTCATCTCGCGCGAAGACCACGAGGCTCGCATCGAGGCTGTCTTGTCGTCAATCAAGTCTTGATGGTGCGAGTCAAATTTGCGGCTTCTGCTTCTGCGGACTCGGCTTCCATTTTCAGCGATTTGAATGCCAAGGCGGGCCACCGGGTCGCGACCAATTTCAATCATCGTTTTAAAAAACTCTATGACCGTTTGGCAGACCACCCCAGTAGTGGCGCACCCCGCCCCGCCCTTGGACCTGGCATCCGAATCGCGATTGTGACGCCGTATATCGTCATCTACCGGTACATCGCGGATGAGGATTTCGTTACCGTGCTCCGTATCGTGCACGGTCGTCGCAAGATTGCCGGCAAACTCCTGATTCGTTAATTGGTACGGCGATGGTTCCTGCAGAGCTGGTTCACAAAACTCTCACGGCTTGGGAGTGAACTTCACCCGCATGCGGGAAATTTCATCAGCGGTGGCAAAATCATCGCGCTCGGCCGCTGCAACGCCCGATTCGAACCTTTAGCATGACGATTTGCGATCAACGTTTCGCCGTAACTTCTGCAGATCCTCCAAAGCAATTGTTTACTGAATGGAGGCCTATGTGTTTGATCCGGGCACGCTTGCGGGAATAGCTGCGATTATCGGTGCGATTAGAGGTTTGTTGGCGGAGCTGCATAAGTGGCGACGCCCGAGATGACCGGCTGTTTTTCCACCGTCGGTTGTCGATTGCAATTTACCCCGCTCTATCCGGACGACGACTGGCCTTTGGTAAGCATCGGCTCTGAACATGCAACTCTAAAGTCCAGAGGCAGGCTGTGCTGATCAGACCGGCACAACTGGATGACCACGACGCCATCTGGTGCATCCTGAAGCCGGTGATCCGCGCCGGCGAGACCTACCCTCTGCCCCGTGAGATGAGCCAAGCGGAGGCGATCGCCTACTGGATTAGGCCGGATCATGAGACTTTCGTCGCCGAAGAAGATGGCCGGGTGCTCGGGACCTATTATCTGCGCGCAAATCAGCTTGGTGGCGGCGGCCATGTGGCGAACTGCGGGTATATAACCGCGAGCGACGCTTCAGGGCGCGGGGTGGCACGCCGGATGTGCGAGCACTCGCTGCAACATGCTCGCGATCGCGGCTTTAGGGCGATGCAGTTTAACTTCGTTATCAGTACCAACGAGCGAGCCATACATCTGTGGACCAGTATGGGCTTTGAGACGGTCGGCCGCCTCCCATTGGCATTTAACCACCCCACCCATGGCTACGTTGATGCCCTTCTCATGTTTCGGACGCTCTGAACCGTCTCACACCCAATGCGAGTCCGAGACGTCAGCCTCGAAGCGGCTTGCGTCGCCACAGTCGAAGGCGGTCTACATGATAAAAGACCTCGCCCTGCTCGTTGGGGCCGACCAGCGCTGGCTGTCAACAACAGGTTTTTTGGATAAGGTCAGCGAAAATGTGCGCGCGAAGATGGGTGAGGGATAGGAGCGGGAGCGCCGATCAGCCTTAAGGCAGCCTTCCGATGATCCGGTCAATTATTTCGATGAGCGTTGGATTGTGCCAAGCAGCGGTCACAAACTCCTTAAGCGCGTCGGCTTTTTGGGCAATGAAGGAGATAATTGCGGACGAATTGTTGTAAGCCGCAACGACTCCGGCACCGTAGGCGGCGGCACGGCCCTTCTCCCAAACGAATGCCGCTTCTCCTCGGACAGCTGAATAGGCGCGACGCAGCAGTTCAACAACGAAATTGGCTGTCGTTTTTCGTGACAAGGCGATGGCCTGGTCGCCATCTATTCCTGCTGGCGCGTTTTTCGCGGCTTTAGCTTGTTCAACAACTGCGTCCTTCGCTAAAGCCGTGGCGACGTTTTCGGAGCTTTCGATAGCCTCCACCACCGGCGCAGCGAGGATGATCACTTGCTTTGCCTCTTCAACCTCTTGAGGGCCGAGGCGAATTTCATCAAGCTCGCGGCCTTTCGGGTCGCCAACAATAAAGATATTCCACGTATGAACCAGATCGCGCAGCGCTTCTGCAACAAGTGGAGGTAAACGCGCAGGATCTGGCTCCCCATTGCTCGTGGATAGATCATGGGCCTTCAGACGGCTGCGCAAACTGTTGCCGCGCGACCACGAAGGAACGATCGATAGGTCCTCGATCGGTTCTGGTAGGCAGTCTCGAAATCGAGTGGCTGGATCGACCAGGTCGGCCAGTAAATTCCCACCAAGTTCCACGAGGGCCCGCGCTTTGCGACGGACCTCGCTGTATAACTCTCGCTGCAACGAGTCCGAGAGTGTTTCGGCTGTGGGCGGATCTGGAACGACATCGATTAGCCTTTCCGGATTGATCCGGAAGTTTGTTGACGCAGGTGCTTGTTCGGGTATGGCTTCGAGTGGGGGCACGGATGGCTGGTGCTCCGTCCGTAACGGCAACGGAGTGTCCCAGGTGTTGTAGGCAGAAGACTGTAAGGTGGCCGGCTGAAGTCGCCCGATAAAAGGAAAGTTTGTTTCTGATGCAGGGGGTTCGATATCGGCCGTGATCGGACCAGTGGGGGCGACGACGGATTTTAGACGCTCAAGCGCCTCGATCCGCCGTTTGATCTCGGCATTGACGATTGCCGGGCCCTGTTTCCATAGGGCGTCGCCAATACGCACATAGGCGAGCTCGCGCTCGTCTTCGCGAACGCGGCCTTCAAGGCGGTCCTCGTACCAGGTCGTCCACACGTCCCAGTCATCATTGGCCACGAGGAGCGCGGCTTTCATCTCTTCCCACAGAAACCAAAGCCGCTCGGGAAAACTGTAAGGCGAGTGCGACAAAGAGTTAGGCCAGAGCGGCGAACTCGCTATGACTGAGGCCATTGCTCCATTCTCGATGCCGGTCGCGTCGGCAGAAACAGCAGACCAAAAGCCGAAGCCGCCGCCCGCGGGACCAGCGAGAGTGCCGCCGGAGCCGAGGAAAAGTGTTGCGGCGAGAACACGAACGGCACTGGCGGTGGCGGTGGCGGCGTGGGCGCTGGCGGCCGCGGGATCAACGGTGCCCGCGGCGGCGAGGGCCGCGGAGGCAGCTTCCGCGGCGGCGGAGGGGACGCGGACTCTTGCCGCGGCAGCGGCGAGGCCGATGTCCATCGGATAGGCAGGCTGGGCGACTGCCGCCCACGCAATAGCCGTCGCACGAAAAACCGGCAAAACCAGAAGGCTCCAATAGTCTGGCGTCCGCTCTTCCGAATGGATTATTGGCAATACACGCAAGGCCGCGCGCGCCGCAAACACGACCGACACGTCGCGACGCTGCTTTCGCAGCCATTCCGCCAATTCCAAAATTTCCTTGATCTCGGCCAACGCCGACCCTCCTAAAATTTTGGGTTACCCAGCATGGCCGCCCACCCAAGATTCGGCAAGGGTCATTGGGGCGCCGCCGTCCCAACAATAGCGCTAAAAGATCTATCGATCTTACCAAATGAAGAAGAGCCGCTGTATTCGGCCTTGTAATAGTGTCGGTCCCAACCAGTCAAAACTATTTTGAAATATTTTGGTAAGATCGCAGCATGTATCATTCCTCGCCTGCCGGCCGCGCCTTGCCCCGGCGATAACAAAAAATCCGCTCGTAGCGGGCGATTTCCTCCGGTGGTCCCAAAAACTTACTCGGATTGTCGGAAAGTTTTACAGCCGGGCGTCCCTCGGCTTCGACTACCTTGCAGACGATCGAAGGAAGCGCCGGCTTCGTTTCAAACCCGCTCGGCCAGCAACCCGAAAAATCATTGGTGAGATTGGTTCCCCATCCAATAGAAACTTGTGCCCGCCCGCGCAAATGGCGCACCGCGGACTCGATCGAATCGGTCGTCATTCCATCGGAAAGAATGATGCGTTTTGCCTCTGGATCCCTGCCTCTTTGCTTCCACCAAGCAATCAATTCTTCTCCGGCTTGAATGGGCGGTTTGGAATCCGGCCGCGCCCCGACCCAATCGGCGGCCCAATCAGGCGCTGCTACAAGAAAATGCGCGCTCCCAAAAGTGTCGGGCAGAAGGATAAGAAGATCGCCGTCATAAAACTTCGCCCAATCCTCAAGAACTTTTATTGGCGCTTGGCGCAGATCATCATCGCAGTCCGCCAGCGCCGCATAGACCATGGGCAGCTCATGGGCATTGGTTCCGATTGCCGCAACTCCGAGGTCCATCGCGAATTTGACATTTGATGTGCCGATAAAACTTTGTTGAAGCTCTTCCCGTAACGTCTCAACACACCAGCGCTGCCACAAAACGCCATGCCGCCGGCGAGTCCCAAAATCGGAGATGGCGAGCGGCCCTTCCCTTGCAAGTGCCTGCAGCCGTTTCACTTTGTCCCAAAGTTTGGCGCTCGCACAGGCGTAAAGCATGTCAACTTCGGAAGGACTCATGCCTTTCATCTGTGCGCGGGCGAAAAGCTCGCTCAGGATCGCAAGCGCCGGGACTTCCCATAGCGTTGTTTCGCGCCAAAGCCCTGGAAAACGGAGTTCGAACTCGCCATTGCGCCAGGAAAGCTCGTAGGGCGGCAGCCGGAACGACGCGAGATAGTCCAGGAAACTGGGGTCGAACAATCCGGTCTTGCCATAAAAGCGCGTTGTTGCGAGCCAGTTCAGCTCATCCTTCTGAAACCGAAGGGCGCGCGCATGATCGAGCTCCGCGATGAGATCGTCTTCGGCGATGGTATCCGCGAGCCTTATCTCTGGAGACCGGTTCAAAACTGCAAAAGTGACATGCGTCTTGGGCTTAAACTGCCAAATCATTTGCAGCATGAGCAATTTATAGAAATCCGTATCGAGCATGCTCTGCACGACCCGCTTGCCCGGGAGCAAATGACTGAAGCCCTTATGGGTCTGGCCTGGAATCATGCGAATCGCGCGCAGCGCTTTGCGCGTAATACCCGAACTCGATGATGTGTCTGTGTGACCATCATCGTGCGCCCGCCAAAAGCCGTGCCGCAGCGGCCCGCGCCTCGTCGGTGATGGCCGCGCCCGCCAGCATGCGCCC
>CAYWHF010000210.1:2809-5104 GCA_964457695.1 uncultured Methylocapsa sp. | reverse complement strand
CGCGCATGTCCACCACTAAGGCCTTGAACGCTGGCCACGCCACCGCAGGGATTTTAGGACATAACCAGTTGTGTGAGGGTCGCCCTGCAGACGACCCTCCCCTGCGGTTACGCTTTCGGCTCGGTCAGATACGCCTCGGCATATTCGGCAACCTGAGCGGCGTTCAGCAGGTCACGACGAGTGACGCCTTTGCCGTTGTTGGCGCTGGGGTCGAGCGTGACGAGATAAACCGTTTGCCCGTCCGCCGCCGTGCACCTCCGGACTTCCGCCGTGATGATCCCAGCCCGGCGCGTCCTTTTCCGTTTGGTGGTTTTGGTCTTGCTCATGATATGTCCTCCTCAAGGACGGCAAAAAAAACACCCCGCCAGCGTGTGCCGGCGGGGTGCTCGTGACGATTAGGCGGCTGCCGCGTCGTCGCTGTCGGCCTTGCGGCTGTCACGGGTCCACACAAGGGCATGTGTGAGACCGTTGGGCAGCTTCTGGCTGACCAGCGCGCAGTTGATCGGCGCAGCCTGGAACGGTGAATCGAGTTTCACCGACAGATAGGCATTGCCTTTCGCACTGGTCTTCTTCCACGCAACGCCAACTTCGTCTTGGCTGTCGGCGTAGCGCACCACGTAGTCCGGTTGCCCGCCACCGGTCGCTTGGGTCGGCGTCAAGGTGACGTGCTCCTGCATATACCGCACGAGGCTGCCGTGATAGCTGCCGTCGCGTTCTTTGGTGAAGGTTCCAATAATCATGTCTTTCTCCTTTGGTTATGAAGCCCCTGTTGCGGCTGCGGCCAAAGGAAAAGACCATGCGAAGGAACCTCAGCAAAACGCTGGCAGCTAGAGCGGAGTATCATGGCGGGACACGTGCGGAGGCTGACCGGGCGGATGGCGGCGGGGGCGCTCTCGTTCAACAGCGGCGTTGGCGTTGCGTGCAGTGAGTAGCGTATAACCTCGGTCGTCTTTCAGCCGGATCCGCTCCTGTGCTTTCGTACTGACTTCCGCCAGCTTCACAGCTGTATCTTCGATGCTCCATCCCCGCTCGATGGCCCATTTGCAGAACATGAAATCCGCCCGGCTCCGATCTGGTCCCGAGCCGTCCGATTTGAGCGGCGCTCCTCGCAGTGCTTTTTGATAGTCCGGCCAATGACGGCTAGCACCGGCTCTTGTGGAGGAATTGTGGCGGGGAACACTGGCGGGGGGCAAGGATGGCTGTAGGCTCTCAACAGAAGCCAGGAGGCCTGCGTGTTCGAGCTCGGCAACACTCACCGCTCTGCCGTTGTTGGCGTGGCGGATTTCGACTGTGGGGAAATGCGGCGCGTATTTGGTTTTGAAATTCACGCTGCCGGCGAGACGGGTCGCGCCAGTAGCTGTTTGATCCGCGCCGGTGCCTTTGCGGAAGCGCCGGGCAAAATCTTTCGCGGCTTCCTTTTCTCGTGGTGTATCCTTCACCGCCACCCAGGCCTGAAAGTTGCCGGGCGAGGTTTCCAATACCAGGAACGCATGCGGCGTGAGTGTCTCAATCTGTGATGCTGTCAGATCGTCAAGCTGGATGGGTGCGTTCGTCGGTGAACGCGGGCGGAGAACAATACTGGTCTGTGTGCGGGTTGCATTATCGAGTTGGGTAGAAATGGTGCGGCGAAGTTCGGTAAGGTTGCGCTGAGGCCAATAGTGCTGTTTGGCTCCCTCGATGTCGAGAATGGTCACATCGAATGCAACTGCTCCGATGCTGGCGAAGATGTCCAGCATAGTAAGCGCCTTACCAACTGCGGTATCCCCTGCCCTCTCGCTCATGGACGCTGTCTCCCCCCGCCAGTGTTCCCTTTTTGGGGTGGTTCAGTTCGTTCCCGCATTTGAGGCGAAGGCACGAACTTTTGCAAGGAATGATTGCGACGCGTGAGCGTCGCTCCGCTTGGAATGGATATGAGCGAAGCGAATTCCGCTTTTTTGTTCTCGGGTCGTTTCTCAGATTGATGCTAAGGCCGAAAATTTGGTCGCTGGTGCGTTTGTTTTTTTGGAGGGGCTCTTCTTGCCGGTTTGGATGAATTTCTTCTGTGGAGGCAGGAAATGAGCAAGTGGATCATCTCGGAAAGTAAAAGAGTGAGGCGGATCTTTTTATACGATACCCCTATATTTTAATATTAGAAAAAGATTAGAAGAAGATTAGGGGGAAATTCGACAATCATCTAACTAAATGAAAAATAAAGAAAAAATGCCGTTTTTGACGAACCGAAGCGTACCTTCAACGCCGATAGTTGCGTACCTTCAACGCCGATAGTTGCGTACCTTCAACGCCGATAGCCGTACC
>CAYWHF010000210.1:0-2799 GCA_964457695.1 uncultured Methylocapsa sp. | reverse complement strand
AATACTCCGTAGTATCTTAGCCTATATTGTATACACTCAAAGCCGATACTCCGAACCTTTTACTCCGATACTCGATTTTTCCGTTATTGGCGATAGTTGCGTACCTTCAACGCCGATAGTCACTCGTCCTGGTTTGCCAGATATTTTGCTTGCGATGGCGTAGGGGTGCGTTGAATGTGGACAAGGTCGGTTTGAGGATCAATTTCCCAGCCTTCTATGGCTTCTACGGTTTGGAGCTTTTGCAAAGCCTTTCGCAGGCTCTGGCGGAATTTGCGGAGGGTTGCGGTATCGCTGCCGGAATGTTTCTGCAACCAGACCACGCTTACGGGCACGGGCTTCGCATGTCCGGCATAATAGAGATGCAGCCATTGCGCCAAGGGATGCCGTCCGATTTTCCGGCGCTCTTCCCATTGGACGCGGGAAAGTCCACGTGCGAAGAGCTTTGCAAGGTCACGGGTAATCTCAATAACGATCTCCCCTGTTTCGATGTCGAGCGCGCCGCGCGGCAACAGCGAACCCCAGAAGATCCGTTTGCCGTCATGCATGATCGAAACGGAAGTGGCCGTCAGATGATTGAAACGGTGTAAAAGCCAATCATACTGCTCTTTGCCGCTGGCACGGCCAATCAGCTTCAAAAGGGCGTAACGGGTAAGTTTGACGCGGTTTCCTTCATGCACGCGCCGCGCAAAATGCATGATCCCCTCGAAAATGTCGATATGGCCCTGGTCGAGCTGCTGGCCGGTGTAGATGATGGAAAACCCGCCTTGCGAGGCAATCGGCGCGTTATCGAACAGCTTGCGGATTTTTGGTTCTTTGATCGCGGCGAACAAGGCCGAACGGGCGATCTCGTTCGGCACTCCCATATAGGGCTCAGGCCAGAATTCGATTTGATAAAGCTTGGCGGCTTCGCGGCGCTCGGCCACCCCCTCCATGCGAGCAACGACGTCAGCGATAGGAGACGGCAAATCGCTGTTTTGGTCAGACTGTACGCCCATGATTCCCCCCACCTTCTCCGCCATAGCTAGATTGTGCCCCGAACCCATGAGTCTGTCTAGGCAAGGAGAGAACACGCGCCGGGAAACAGCTTTGCGCCAAGGTTTGTACTTGAAAATTTTGTGCCGTTGTGCACAATTGCAAGACGGGGATTTTGCACATGCGCACATTTGCCATTTCGATCAATAAGGGCGGGGTTGGAAAAACGACAGTGGCCAAAACACTGGCGACGGCGGCGACCACGGCGGGGCTGAATGTTCTGATCCTCGATGTGGATACGCAGCAAAATTCCGTAGGCTGGCGCAAGCGCCGCGACAAGCAACAGGCCGACAAGCCTTTGCCTATGGCGCTCTTTTGCGGCGAAAAGGATTTGCTCGACCAGCTGGAGCGGGCGGAGCATGCCGGATGCGATCTTGTGCTGATCGACACGCCGCCCGGAAAAAGCACGGAAGCCATGGCCGCGGTGGAAGCCGCGGAAATGGTGCTGGTTCCCTTCTGGAACGATCAAGATTGCTATGAGGGCGTGGCGACCACGGCCGTCCTGGCCAAGCGCCTGAGCAAACCGGCGGTCGGCATTTTTAATTTCGCCACGCCGCACGCCAAGAGCCATGAAGACACGGCGCGCAAGGTCTTAAACGCGATTGGTTTGCCCATGTCGGCGGCGATTTTGCACCGTTACGATGTGCATCGGCTCGCGAACATAAAAGGGCTGACGGCTCAGGAAATGGACCCGGGAAGCCCTGCGGCGCTGGAGATCGAGGGCTTATGGGATTGGTTTTGTGCATATGTGCAGTTGAAAATTCCTGCAGATGTGCAGAATGGCAATCTTGCAAATGTGCACACAGGAGAGCGCCATGAGTAAGGCAACCAACAGCGCGGCAGCATTTCTGGAGAATATGAACCGGGACATCATTCAGGAAGAGAAAGCACCCTCGCCCGAGCCGGCAAAAGCGCAACCGAAACCGGTCGTCAAGGCAGCGGTAAAATCAAAACCCGGAACCAAATCGCGGGAGCAATTAAAACATATCGGCGGGTACTGTGATGCCGAAACGGTCGAGATGTTCGCTATTTTGCGGGCGCGGCTCAACATGGATAATTCCGAAGTCATCGCCGAAGCTATCCATGAACTCTACAAAAAGCACCAAGCAAAAAAAGCGTTTGCAGGTTAGCACGATTGCAAATTTGCAATCGTGCACAATGGCAAATAAACTCATTTCTCTTGATGGAGCAGGGGCTTATTCAGCTGTTGCCGTCGCCGCTCTCAGCTTCCATTAGGAAAATATCGCCCTCGCCGTCGTCGTAACATTCGCCGCAGATAATCGAAGCGTCCGGCTTTGCCCAGGCATTTTGCCCGCAGCAGGGGCAGGTGTATTTCGTCTTGCTGGCCGCTTTCTTGCCCCGTGCCTCCTTATCCTGTCCCTGGGATTGCCAGTGCAGCCGAAAGCCGGTCGCTTCCAGCTTGGCGAAGGCCAGCGCGAAAGCCTCGCCAGGCCGTATGTAGTGGCTCATATTCAGGCCGTTCTATCTTCTCCCCGGCTGGCGGGTGCTTCTTTGTCGCAGGCCGCGTTACGTCCTCTTCCACGGGGGCGTTTCCGTCGGGCCGGCGGGGCTTGGAGAGAAACTCACCGCCGCCGGCTGCGTCGGGCCGTTGGGGCTCCCGGAAATTGCGACGACTAAGTTTTCCTCGACCGCATTTGGCCCGGCGCCTGTGCCGCCCTGGCTCACGCGATCGAAGTTTGTGTCGTCATATTGCCGCGGCAAATCAATGCCGGATTTCCCATCGGTTATTGAAAAATATTCGCGGCC
>CAYWHF010000209.1:0-5116 GCA_964457695.1 uncultured Methylocapsa sp. | reverse complement strand
GCCGACCTCTTCAATGCCATTGAAGCGCTCTCCCAACTGAGCTATGACCCCGGCCGTTCCAAAATTGCGCGCGAGCCCCTGCGTTCACATTTGCCAAGCTATTGGGTTCGGCCATTCTGCGGAAGCTACAAATTCGCGGCGGCTGTATAGCCGCAACCGCGTCGCATCACAAGCAAAACATCACCGCTCTTCCTCGTCTCCGATGTCGCTATCGATGAGATCGCCGACATCGCCATCGTCTTCTTCCTCTTCCTCGAGAAATGTATCGTCGTTTGTATCTATTTCTACCTCTTCGTCAGCCACGGCGGCGACCTTGTCTTCTTCGACATCGGCTTCCTCGAGCGAAACGAGTTCGGTTTCCGCTCCAGCTGACGTGTCCTTCTCAGCCGGCGCCGCTGCGTGCGGGGCCGCACGCGGCGCGCCCTCCACAACCGCTCCGCATTTTGGGCACGCGATTGGTGACCTGTTCAGATCGAAAAAACGCGCGCCGCAGTGTTCGCAATGATGTTTGCAACCGAGTTCTGGTCTGGCCACGGAATATACCTCGAAAAAGCGCGCAGCCGGCTCTTTCCCGGCTCGCTCACGCGACATTTTTCGGTCCGGTTAGTGGGGCTAGGCCCTCCTGTCAAATGGAAGTTGAACGCTGCAGCCTGTTTGATGACATGAGAGGCGGCGCTGTGGTAGCGAAGAGGGGCGATTGTGCTGCCAAAGCGAGGACATTGTTGCGTTTTCTCCATCACCAACCAGGGAGGACCTTATGGAGCCTCAGGCACTCGCCGCGCGCTCACATGGGCCTTTGCGCGGCCGGGTAAGGCCGCCAGGCGACAAGTCGATTTCCCACCGCGCCCTGATGTTGGCCCTCCTCACCTGCGGGGAGACGCAAATTACCGGCCTGCTCGAAAGCAGCGACGCTCTTGCGACCGCCGCCGCCTGTGCCGCGCTGGGGGCCACGGTCGAGCAGCGGGGCGAGGGCTGCTGGCGGCTGCGCGGCTGCGGCATCGGCACGCTGCTGGCTCCCCAAAAAACGCTCGATTTCCGCAATTCCGGCACCGGCATGCGCCTCATGATGGGCGTTGCCGGTTCTCACGCCCTGACCGCCGCTTTCGATGGCGATGCCTCGTTGCGCAGGCGCCCCATGGAACGGATTCTCGCGCCTCTTCGCTTAATGGGAGCCGAAGTGCTGTCTCAGGCCCAAGGCGGGCGCTGCCCGATCATGCTAAAGGGCACCCCCGAGCCCATTCCAATCGAATATTCGTCCCCGGTTCCTTCGGCGCAGGTCAAATCGGCCATCCTGATTGCTGGCCTCAATGCGCTAGGCCGCACAACTGTCGTAGAGACCGCGCCGACCCGCGATCATACCGAAAAAATGCTCAAACTTTTTGGCGCCTCCGTCTACATTGAACCTTTTGCGGAAAAGGGGCAGAAAATCAGCCTCGAAGGCCGCCCCGAACTACACCCGGCGCTTGTCACCGTCCCGGCTGATCCGTCGTCGGCTGCCTTTCCGCTGGTTGCCGCGACCATTGTGCCGCATTCCGATATCGTCATTGAGGGGATGATGATGAACCCTTTGCGCACAGGGCTGATTAAGACCCTGCTCGACATGGGAGCCGACATAACAATGCTTGACCGCCGGGAGGAGGGCGGCGAGGAGGTCGCCGATTTGCGAGTGCGCGCGGTGGAGCTTAAAGGCGTCGATGTGCCTGCCTCCCGCGCGCCTTCGATGATCGACGAATATCCGATCCTTGCGGTTGCTTCTGCCTTCGCCCGCGGCGAGACGCGCATGCGCGGCCTTGCCGAACTCCGGGTCAAGGAATCCGACCGTCTGCGCGCGATCGCCGAGGGCCTGAAATTGGCGGGCGTCGCCTCGCAGATCGATGGCGATGATCTTCTCGTCGAAGGCCGGGGAGGCGATGTTTTGGGGGGCGGCCTCGCTGCGACCCATCTCGATCATCGCATCGCGATGAGCTTTCTTGTGCTAGGACTTGCCTCGCGGCGCGGCATGGCGGTCGACGATGCAAGCATGATCGCGACAAGCTATCCCTCGTTCCAAGAGCAGATGGCGGAGCTCGGGGCGCGTTTCCAATGATTATCGCCATCGACGGACCGGCCGCCTCCGGCAAGGGCACGCTGGCGCGAAAGCTTGCCGCTCATTTTGGCCTGCCGCATCTCGACACTGGTCTTCTTTACAGGGCAACGGCTCGGGCCTTGATGGTGCAAGGCCGCGACCCTGCCAACAGGGATGCCGCGATCATCGCCGCCCGCGGCTTAGCACTTGCCGATATTGACGAGAACACATTACGCGGCCATGAGATGGCGGAAGCCGCATCTATCGTTGCCGCGATCCCAGAAGTCCGCGTGGCGCTGGTCCATTTGCAGCGAGCTTTCGCGCATCGGCCGGGAGGCGCGGTCCTCGATGGCCGCGACATCGGCACGGTGATTTGCCCAGAAGCTTGTCCCAAAATATTTGTGACGGCGAGCGTCGAGGCTCGCGCGACACGCCGCGCCCTAGAACTTCGTGCGCGCGGCGAGAAAACAGATTATGCCGCCGTGCTCGCCGAAATTTTGAGCCGCGACAAACGCGACACGACGCGCGCCGTCGCGCCCCTTCAGCCCGCCGATGATGCCACAGTGCTCGACACAACGGCGCTCGACATAGAGGCCGCCTTCAAGGCCGCGCTCGACATTGTGTCCGATAGCCTTGCGCTCGAGAATCTTCAGTGCCTATTTGACGAGCCGCCCGCTCATCGTTAGGGCGGGCGAAGCTTAGCTTGCTCCTCGCAAACCGCTCAAAAGACCAATTTTCTGCTTAGTCGTAGGCGTCTCAAGGCGCAGTCACCTATGCGGTTTTGTGTGGGACGGCCCCTGATGGCATGCACTTTTTTGGCGCTCGAACGATTGGGCCGGGCCCGGTTCGAACCCGCAAGCCAGCCCTTTTTATACGAAGCATACCGTTTCTATGGCATTACGCGTCCAAGCACGGCGGTTGGCTCAATATGACGGAGTCTGAGATAACCGGCCTCGCGCGCCAATGTTTCGTTCGCGGCACGGGGACCCGGCGGTCTCGAAAAACTGGTCCCACTTCGCGGATCCATTTCACATAACTGTATGAGGGAGGAATTATGAAACAATTTAACGCTAGTTTTAAGGGTACTAAAAGGGCTCTAAAGACAAGTATGAAAGCTCGCCTTAAATTGTTTTTTCAAGAACATCCTATTATCGGTGTCGTTGCTATGACCGTCTGGAGAGCCCTTCACCACCTAAAGAAATTTCCAGGTTCTGCCAAATATTGGGAGGAGGTTTATGCGAAAGGTGGTACTTCAGGGCCTGGCTCATACAATAGGCTTGCTGACTTTAAAGCGGACATAATCAATTCATTTGTCAAAAAACACGGCATAACACAAGTAATAGAGTTTGGCTGCGGCGACGGAAATCAACTCAAGCTAGCACAATATGAGAATTATGTTGGGTTCGACGTTTCACGAAAAGCCGTTGATATGTGTAGGGCCGCTTTTAAATCAGACGTTACCAAGACTTTTAAAGTGGCTGACGAATACTCAAATGAAAAATCGGAACTCTCTCTGTCGCTTGACGTCATATATCATCTTATCGAAGATGATGTATTTGATTTGTATATGCGAAGACTTTTTAAATCATCGAATAAGTTCGTCATTATCTACTCCTCTGACGATGAAACGTTAAACAGAATGTATGGTGACTACCACGTCAGACATCGTAAATTCACTGACTGGGTGGTAAAATATGCTTATGAGTGGAGTCTAATTGAATCTTTGCCTAACAAGTATAAATTTGTGGAAGCAGATCGCAACAACACATCATTTTGCGACTTTTTCTTTTATCAAAAGATGCCGTAAATTTGATAAACATTTAACAATCTGCGACCGCTATGAGTCTTTCCGGAAACATCATGCTGAGCTTTCGGAGCCGAACTGGATGGAGGCGAGAGGCAAGAAGGCGAGCGCCTTGCGATGGAATCAGGCCACCACTGAGACGGCGGCTCGCTCCCCCCTGCATGCGGCTCTGGCCGATTCGTCGGCCAACCCTCCGGACAAAAAATGCTTTCGAACAATTCTAAATTTCAATCATCCAAAGTCGGGTTGCCCAATCGCGTGAGTCTGGATGTCTGAACTCAATCGTCATCCAATGGCGCGTTATCCAAAGAGGCATAGCCAAGCGGCCGCTTCTCGCGTGACATATTGCGCCGCGCGCCCTAATTGATTTCTGTGGTAGGGGCATAGCTCGACATGACAGGCAGCGCTTTTCTTCCGAATCTCAAGGCTAAGGCGCGGCGCGCAAATTGGTTGCGCCGGGGCGGCCTATTCAGAAAATTCGTTATCTCCTTCGTCGGACTGGTCGTCTTCGTGCTCGTCGTGAACGGTGCCGTCGAAACCTGGTTCATGTATCGCGAGACGAAGGCGGCAGTGGTTGGCGTCGAAACCGAACGGGCCGTGGCGACCGCACTCCGGGTCGATCAGGCCTTGTCCGACATCGAACGCCATATCAGCTGGGTCACGCGCGCGAGCGTCGTCGCGCTTGAGCAGCGGCGGCTCGACTATGCGGAGCTTCTAGACCAAGTGCCGGCCATCGAGGAAGTCGTGCAAATCGATGCCGAAGGGCGCGAGCAGCTGAGATCCCGCCGCAACAGTTTTGTAGTTGGAACAGGCACCGATTATTCGCGCGACCCAAGATTTACGGAAGCACGTGGCCGAAGCGTCTGGTGGTCGCCGATCTATTTCCACGGGACTCAGCCATTCGCTTTGATCGCCATGGCCCATTTGAGCCGAAACGCCGGCGTGACAGTCGCCGAGGTCAATCTAAAATTTCTTTCCGAATTCGTGGACGCCAATCAGGCAGGAACGGCCAACACGGCTTACCTCATCGACCAGAGCGGCCGGCTGCTCGCCCATTCGGATCCGGGCCAAACTCTCGGCACGGATTTTTCAACGCTTCCCCAGGTCGCGGACGCACTAAATTCTAAAGCAAGTCCAGCCGCCATCGGCAAAGAACTCGACGGACGATCGGTGCTGACGTCATCCGAGCCTGTTCCGCAATTAACCCGGGTCGTCTTATACGACAACCCCCTTAGCCGGGTATTTGC
>CAYWHF010000208.1:0-5128 GCA_964457695.1 uncultured Methylocapsa sp. | reverse complement strand
AGTTGCGCGGCGCCTACGGCATCAGCGCGCCGGCGCCGATTTGCGCGACCGACGTCGAAGCTGTGGGCGCCGGCGACGCGAACTGTCAGGTGGTACAGGCGCCGTCGAGTCCAGGATCGCGCCTGGTGCCGAGCGGCGCGCCGGGTGCCATGCCGGCGAGGGCGCAGGCAGAGGCGGACGGCGAAATTCGGTTAACATACCGCGAACTTTCCGCCCTGATCGAAGACGCGGTCAGGAACTTACGCTGAAGGGCGATACGGGCTATACGCTCCGAAGGAGACAGTGATGGGTGAGGCGCTGGGGATGGTCGAAACCAAGGGCCTGGTCGCGATGATCGAGGCGGCGGATGCGATGGTCAAAGCCGCGAAGGTCACGCTCGTCGGCTGGGAGAAAATCGGCGCCGGCTACGTGACCGCGATCGTGCGCGGCGACGTCGCTGCCGTCAAAGCGGCGACCGACGCCGGAGCGGCGGCCGAGCGCCGCGTCGGCGAGCTCGTGTCGGTGCACGTCATCCCGCGGCCCCACCCAAACCCTGAGGACCCGCGGCCCCACGGGAAGGGCAAGTCCCCAGGGTTGGAATTAATCCCTTGGAGTCCAAACAGGCAGGCATGCTCCGGCATGGTGGGGCCGTCCACGTCGGGATGCTCGCTGAAGCGAATGGGCGGGCCGCGCGGCAGGCCGGCGAGGAGCTGCTGCAACAGGTCTTTACGGTCTCTAAGAACCGCTTTCGTCAGATCGAACCCTTCGCAGTAGAGAATATCGAAGACGATGTAGCGGAACCGGTCCGAGCGGCCGGTCTTTAGATCGGCCTGCAGATCATTGAAACTCGAAATGCCGCTTGCGTCCTCGACGACGATCTCCCCGTCGATCAGCGCCGAGCCGAGACCGAGCGCCTTCAATGCGCCCGCAATGCTCCAAAAGCGTTCGGTCCAATCGAGCTTCTTGCGGGTCAGCAGACGGATTAAGGGCCCGTCAATACGCGCCTGCATACGGTAGCCGTCGTACTTGATCTCGTGGATCCAATTCGGGCCGCTCGGCGGCTTTTCACATGGCGATGCGAGGCTCGGCTCGAGGAACGTTGGGAGCAATGCTTTTCGAGCACCAGAAAGCTTGCCGATGTCCGGTAAGGAAGTTTTTCGCGCTTTCGCCACGCTGGCTCTGGCCGCATGGTCCTTGCGCACCTCACCCGCCGTGAGCTCTTCGTTGGTGCGGCCGCTGAGCTGCGACGTCACTTCCTCCTCGGTGATGTCTTGATCGCCTGCCTGCCGAGCGAATTCGTCGTCTGACTTGATGAGCAGCCACGGCTCGGACTTCTCGCCGGATCGCGGCCGGATCCGAACCAGATGCCAACGCCCCTTGAGCCGCGCGCCGTCGAGCGTAAACGCGAGATGCCCCTTCGTGAGCCCCTTTTGCGGATCCCCCTCCGGCTCCCATCGGCCGCGATCCCAGACGATCATCGAGCCGGCCCCATATTCGCCCTTCGGAATATTGCCCTCGAAATCGAGATATTCGATTGGGTGGTCCTCGGTGCGGACCGCAAGCCGCTTTTCGCCGGGCATCAGGCTCGGACCCTTGGTCACCGCCCAGCATTTCAACACTCCATCCATTTCCAGTCGCAGGTCGTAATGCAGCCGGCGCGCCGCGTGTTTCTGAACGACGAATTCTCGGCCATTGCCCTTGCCGCCCGAGCCTGCGGGCTCCGGTGTTCGGGTGAAGTCGCGCTTCTTGGCGTATTCTTTGAGCGGCTTCTTTGCTCGGACTTGTGCCCTCTTTGCGTCGCTCACCGGCACGGCTGACCACTTTCAATTCGTGAAAGTCTGCCGCAGCCATACTTCGATTCGATCGAGCACAGCTGTATATGTGTCCTCCTGGGTGACACCCGCGCGCTTCAAGACCTTGAAGGAGTGGTCGCCGCCTGCCACGACAAAAAGTTCGGCGGGGGCTTTCAGCACTTTGAGGATCGGCCGCAGTTCGTCAGGCGTGCCGAACACGTCACGCGAACCTTGAACAAACAACATCGGAACTTTGATGTCCGGCAAATGCTTCGCGCGAAGTTGGTCTGCCTTGCCTGGAGGATGGAGCGGATAGCCAAGAAAGACGAGGCCTTCAACATTGGTAGCGCCGGCTGCAGCAATTTGCGAAGCGATTCGCCCGCCCATCGATTTGCCGCCAATGACCAATTTACCACGGCCGATTTTTTGCTGGTGAATAGCCTCGATTACGGCCCGGAAACATGCCTCGAGATCGTTGTTCGTGTCCGGAACGCACCGGCCTTGCTCCGTGTACAGAAAATTGAACGTGACGGCGTTAACGCCACGCGCCGCGAGCCCACCCGCAAACCTCGTCATGAAATCACTTCTTTGATCAAACCCAGCGCCATGCCCGAGGATCACCGTGACATCAATTTGCTCCTGATTGGCTGCAGGGTAGACGAGTGCTGTGACTTCCTGGTCCGGCCCAACCTTGACACGTCGTTTCTCAGGCATGGCGTGCCCCGCTTTTGGGATCAAGCGCGCCCCATTGCTTGGGCTGACGTACTTCCCGATGCCGCGTTCCCTAGCTCCATCTCGCAATATTTCAAGGCGCGTTTGGCGCGCCCGGCCCATTCCGAGGTACGGTCACTTTCAAGATACCGCGACCACCAAATCGCTGCTTCGGCGTGGTTCCCAAGCCGCTGCAGGAACAGCGCCAAATTGAACATGGCATCGGCGTATTGGGGATCGGCTGTTAGCGCGCGCCTCGCGCAATCAACCGCCTCGGTTATCCGGCCACCTTCATCAAGCAGATCTGCGAGGTTATGCCAGGCCGGAGCGAAGTTTGGATCGGCCTTCACCGCCCACCGGTAGGCAGCTTCCGCCTCCACCATGCGGCTCTGAACCCGCAACAGATTTCCGAGATTGAACCCGGCCGCCGGATCGTTCGGATCGAGGTTCATGACACGCCGGTAGAGGCCTTCAGCCGACTGGCGGTCGCCCGACTCTTCGGCGGATTGCGCCAGCACGAATGTTTCGTCAGCACCGAGATCATGAGGCTTTTCAACCGGTAGCACAAATTGCCCTTTTGAATCCGTGTGGCCCCGGGCCTGTTCGACGAGGATTCCATCCTTTGATGCCGGACAAAGGCGCACGTTCGAAAGCCGAGCATCGGGAAGCCACTTGCGGATCTCTCGCAGGCTTTTTGTGATTACCGAAAGCCCTATCCCGGAACCAAGGAGCTGCGCGGCCTGGCGGGCCGCGGCGAGATCGCGAAAGCCGTAACGGTCGCCCCAAACCTCGATCAAACCAAACATGGAAAGCTGCTCGACGACGTCCGCCGGCAGTTTGCTCAATGCGGCGAGCTCGTCTGCGGTATAGCTCTTGACTTGTTCCTCCGGCGCCCTTTTGCCTATCCATTCGAGGAACCGGCGCTCGCTGACGATTGGAACACCGTAGGTTTTTGCTTGGATCAGGCTCTGCGAAGGCCGGCCGTCGTTTTGCAGCGGCCAACCAAGTTCGCCGACGATTAAGGCGCTTGTATTCTTGGTGATCCTCTCGCAGGGCGTTCCCCCGTGCCGGGTGACGAGCGCGAAGGCGTCCGCCCGCTTCATGGATGCAAGCCGGCCCGTGAAGGCGATAATTCCGCCTTCGAGCGATGATGCGTCCGGTTCCCGCTTTGGCTTCAGCGTCCCGTCTTCCTTTTGGCAGTTTTTCCGGCTGGGGCTCGGGCTTTCGTGCTTGCCGCGGCCGGCTTCTTCTTTGTGTCGGCGCCGATACTCGCCCGCAGCGCGTCCATGAGATTGATGACCCGGTGGTGTGCCGGCTCCTCCTTCGGCGCCTCGGTGACGCTGCCAGCCTGCTTGGCCCGCAGCAAATTGACCAATGCGGTCTCGTAATGGTCGACGAAAGTCGAAGGGTCAAAATGCGATGTTTTGCTGTCCACAATATGGGCGGCCAGTTCTTTCATATCAGCCGGCAATTTCAAATCCGATATATCCTCAAAATAAGAAGACTGATCGCGGACCTCGTAGGGGTAGCGCAAGGTCGTGGCGAGGAGGCCCTTGTCGAACGCCTCCAGCATCATGACATGCTCGCGCCGCGACAGGACGACACGGCCCAACGCTACCATGACCTTGTCGCGGATCGCGTCGCGAATGACGGCGAATGCCTCCTGTCCGACCTGGTCAGTCGGCGCGATGTAATAAGGCTCGTCCAAATAGCGATCGTCGATCTCGGATCTCGGAACGAAAGTGTCGATCGCGATGGTGTGGGAGCTTTCGATCCTGATTTTCTCGATTTCCTCGTCTTCGACCTGGAGGTATTGGCCCTTGCCAATCTCGTAGCCGCGGCCAACGTCCTCCTTGTCAACCGCCTCGCCGGTTTCGGCGTCGACGAGCTGCTGCTTCAGCCTGTTTCCGGTCTTCTTGTTAATGCGGTTGAACGAAACGCGCTCCGAGCCAGACGCGGCTGGATAGAGCGCGATCGGACACGAAACCAAGGACAGCTTGAGGTAACCCTTCCAGGAGGCACGCGGGGCCATGGGGACGCTCCTGACGCGAACGGACACTTCCGGCGCGGGGGCCGGAAGGACCTGATTATAGCAAATTCTTGCGGCTAGCGAGATAACTCGTAAACCTTAGTAAACCTTGAAAATCGGCCCAGGCACGCGCGGTGCGGCAAAAGCAGACCGGTGTCAAATCCCGCGGCCTCAGCGGGACCACTTCTTCGGCGGGTTCGAGACCGGTCAGATAGGCGCCGTGGGCTTTGTCGTGAATCGGCGCCGCCAAGCATTGGCTCTGACGCATCCCCGGTTCGTCTTGCAGAAAAGCTCGATGGCGCTCGGGACGACCTCTCCAAGCTAGCGTTTACTCCCTCCGGCGGCTATACCAGCTGAGTTGTTGGGCTTCGCCCTTGTCCTTCGCCGGGAACAGGAAGTCTAACGGTGGAGCGACAATCAATTTTAGCGGTGTCAGAAGAAGATTTTGCCAAGCCATGACATTATGCGCGCCAATTATCAGATATCCAATGAGGCGCGCCCGCATCAGGGCCGCTGGTGCTTCGCCAGAACTCCGATGAAAACCTTCCTCGACGCAATCCCGATGACGAAGGAGAAAATGATCGCGGCCCAATAACACCGGAGATTGTAACCCCAT
>CAYWHF010000207.1:0-5128 GCA_964457695.1 uncultured Methylocapsa sp. | reverse complement strand
GCGCTACCCGGACAAGGCGGCGCTCTTTGTCGGCGCGCTCCAGCGCTATCTCGATCTACAGATAGAGGTCCTCCACCAAGCCGCGCCGCCGCCCGATGATGTCGAAGAAGGGCTCTATTGTCTTGGGGAGAGGCTCTTGGAGATAGCGCTCCGGCCCGAAACGCTCGCCTTTCATCGCCTTCTCATTGCCGAGGCCCCAAGATTCCCCGTCCTTGCGAAGCTTTTTGTCGAACGCAACCGGCACCGCGCCGTTGGCGAAATCGGCAATGTCCTTGCGGGTTATGCCAGCCGCGGGATGATCCAATCCGGCGATCTCGAATTTCTCGCCGAGCAATTCTTCATTCTTATTGTCGGCATACCCCAGCGCGTGGCTTTACTCGCCGGCCGCGACGCCTTCCCTAAAGACGCGCAAAGGATCAAGACCGCGGTGCGGCTATTCCTCAACGGCTGCCGCAAGCATTGGACCTCCGACGACGATCTATAACCGTTTTGTGCGCTGGGCGGAGCGCGGGATCTGGGAAAAGCTGTTCCTTGCGCTGGCTTCGAAAGGGCGATCGGCGGACCTGCAGATGATCAACTCCACGCACATCAAGGCGCACCGCTCGGCGGCGGGCGGAAAAGGGGGGAGCAAAAACAGGCGATTGGCCGCTCAAGAGGCGGGCGCAACACGAAGATTCACGCACGCGCGGATGCTAAAGGGCGCCTTCTTGCCCTCCTGTTGACCGGCGGCGAAGCGCATGACTGCCCGCTGGCCGGGCGCCTCATCCACAAAGTAAAGCCGTCCAACCACATGCTCGGAGATAAGGCCTATGATAGCACTGAGTTGCGCGAGGAGCTGCAGGAGCGCGGAACGAAGCCCGTCATTCCCAACCGGAGCTGCCGAAAACAGCCGTTCGGCTTCAACAAGCGCCTCTACAAGCTGCGATGGCTGATCGAGAATGCCTTCAACAGGCTGAAAGACTTCCGGCGCATCGCAACGCGTTATGACCGGTTGGCGCGAAACTATTTGGCCTCTGTCTGCCTTGCAGCCGCTCTTGCGTGGTGGATTTAATGAGTCTCGACCCTAGTCGATCATGTAGCGCAGGCCGCCGCGGATCTCATTCACATATATGGTTTTGGTCACCGGTATTCCGGTCACGCCGGGCAGCCCGCTGATTGGGCCAAGATCGACAAAGCGGTAACCGACGTCAAGTTGCACGTGCTCGGCCATTGCGAAGGCGACTCCTGCCATTGCTGCCCAGGCAAACTGGTAGTGCGTGTTTGATGCCGTGACAATGTTTGATGACGTGATAGCGACATTGCTCTGCCAGATTCGGGCCCAGTCGACCCCCGCCCCGGCGCCGATATAGGGGGTGAATCCTTGCCAAGTGCCGAGATCGAAATAGCCGTTGGCCAGCAAGTCCAGCCGCTCAATCGTGGTATCGAAATAACAGCTGCTGCTTCCGGTCGTAAAAATGCAAGGGCCGGGTGCGCCGATGCCCGCACTGCGGACGCGGTCGCGGAAATCGAAAATCAGGTCGGTTCGGAACCAATCATTGACCTTGTACCCCATACCGGCCCCGACACTGTAAGTGTTTACGGTGGACGGGGTCCCTCCAAATGCAAAGTCGGGCGCTATTTTCGGAAAAGTCTCCTGGGCATAGGCGATATCGCCGCGCACATACCAGCCGGAGGCAAATTCCACGATGTCATAAGTTGGGGCGGGCGCGGGAATAGGCGCCCCGTAATCCGCGCCTTTTGCGGGCAAGCAGAAATTTCCTAATGTGGCGAGCGGGGCAATGCCAATCGTTGCCAGCGCCAAGGCGCGTTTTCGGGTGAAATCTTTGCGATTCATCGTAAATCATCCTCATTTGCCCGGGCGCTGCTTTCCGAGCCGACACGCAACAAAGCTTGAAGCGAATTAATTAAACACCGCTTAACCATAACGGTGTGGTGCGCACCGCCGAAAGTTTGGCGCAAGCCCGGAGGACGTGCGCATTGCGCAAATCCCGAAGACAGCGATCCGTAGTTAACGCGCGTCATGCCCGCCCCCGGATCCAAGTCATGATCCAAGTCCGGGGGCGGGCATGACGCTCGGCGCGTTGCGTTTGTAGGAGGTGCCCTTGCGCGGCCCGGCGCCGCCACTATAGTCGCGGCGGTCTTTCATCCCCGCGAGTTCTCCATGTCTTCAGAAACAAAGGACATCAAAAGGGTCGTGCTTGCCTATTCGGGCGGCCTCGACACCTCCATCATCCTCAAATGGCTGCAGACCACCTATGGCTGCGAAGTCGTCACCTTTACCGCCGATCTCGGCCAGGGCGAGGAGCTCGAGCCCGCGCGGCAAAAGGCAATTCTCCTCGGCATCAAGCCGGAACATATTTTTATTGAGGATCTGCGCGAGGAATTCGTTCGCGACTACGTCTTCCCGATGTTTCGCGCCAATGCGCAATATGAAGGCCTCTATCTCCTTGGCACTTCGATCGCGCGGCCCCTAATCGCAAAAAAACAGATCGAGATCGCCCGCAAGGTGGGCGCCGATGCGGTCGCCCATGGCGCAACCGGCAAGGGCAATGATCAGGTGCGCTTCGAGCTTTCCTATTATGCGCAGGAGCCCGACATCAAGGTCATCGCGCCCTGGCGGGAATGGAATTTGACCTCGCGCACCGCGCTCATCGCCTTTGCGGAACAAAACCAGATTCCCATCGCCAAGGATAAGCGCGGCGAAGCGCCCTTTTCGGTCGACGCCAATCTTTTGCATGTGTCTTCCGAAGGCAAGGTGCTGGAGGACCCTGCAACAGAGGTGCCGGATTACGTTTATTCGCGCACGGTCAACCCGGAGGACGCGCCGGATGAACCCGAATATATCGAGATCGATTTCGAGCGCGGCGATGCGACCGGCGTCAATGGCAAGGCGATGACACCGGCAACTCTGCTCGCGCATCTCAACGGACTTGGGCGCGCGCATGGGATCGGACGGCTCGATCTCGTCGAAAACCGTTTTGTCGGCATGAAATCGCGCGGCATGTATGAGACGCCGGGCGGCACAATCCTTCATTGCGCGCATCGCGGCATAGAGCAAGTCACGCTCGATAGGGGTGCCGCTCATCTCAAGGATGAGCTCATGCCGAAATATGCCGACCTCATCTACAACGGTTTTTGGTTTTCTCCCGAGCGCGAGATGCTGCAAGCGCTGATCGACCGCAGCCAGGAGTTTGTGACCGGAAGGGTGCGGCTGAAACACTATAAGGGTTCGGTCGCCGTTGTTGGCCGTTCAAGTCCCTATTCCCTTTACGATCAGGATCTCGTGACTTTCGAGGAGGGCGTGACCGCTTATGACCACCGGGATGCCGCAGGCTTTATAAAGCTAAATGCGTTACGCTTGCGCACGCTGGCCAAACGCGCCCGCAAGATTGGCAGGTAAGCAGGGCCGGGCAAAGGTTACCCGCGTTTGACAATTGGCGGCCCCCGCGCTTTCCTCTTCATCGGGCCTCATCGCCCATGAGGCGGCGCGGGCCGGGGAGCGGCGCAATGCCCTTCAAGAATCGTTCGGACGCCGGCCGCCTTTTGGCCGCGGCGCTCGCCGCGTATCAAGAGCGCGCGCCAATTGTCTTGGCGCTTCCGCGCGGGGGCGTGCCGGTCGCGGCCGAAGTCGCTATGGCCCTCAAGGCGCGTCTCGATCTTGTTTTGGTCCGGAAAATTGGCGTTCCCGGACAGCCGGAGCTCGCCATGGGCGCGGTGGCGGACGGCCCTTCGCCGGTGATCGTGCGCAACGCCGGCATCGTCCGCTATGCAGGCGTAACAGAGCCGGAATTTAATGCGATTTGCGATAAGGAACGTGCTGAGCTCGAACGCCGCCGCAACGCATATCTCGGAGGCCGCCCGCCGGCCGTTGTATTGGGGCGCACCGTTATCGTAATAGACGACGGAATTGCCACAGGTGCCACGACGCGCACGGCCCTCAAGGCGCTGCGCGCGCAAGGTGCAAAAGAGCTCGTGCTCGCCGTGCCGGTAGCCGCCAAGGAGACGATCGAGGAGCTGCGCGCGGAGGCCGACTGCATTATCTGCCTTGAAGCGCCGGCATGGTTTCAGGCCGTCGGGGCCTTTTATAGCGATTTCCGGCAGGTGACCGATGCCGAAGTCGTCGAAATCCTTGCCCGTTTCGCGGATGCGCCGGCATCTGGCGCGGTTGAATGAATTACCATTGCCATGATAGAGGCCAAACCGCTTTAACGAGTGCTACCATGGACCACAATAATTCACCTAACATGAACCCGCTGCTGGCGCCGTGGACGGGGCCTTTTGAAGCGCCACCATTCGATTCGATAAAGCCAAATCACTTTGTCGAAGCATTTGAGACCGCACTTGCGCTTGCGCAGGCCGACATAGACGCCATTGCTGCCAATCCTGAGGCGCCGTCCTTCGACAACACGATTCTCGCATTGGAGAGAAGCGGCCGGCTTTTAACGCGTGTTTCGGCGGTTTTTTTCAATCTGGCAACTGCCGATACCAATGATGCGATTCAAGCGATCGAACGCGAGGTCGCACCAAAGCTCGCCCGATATCGCAGCGCCATTTACTTGAATGAGTCGCTGTTCCGCCGTGTTGACGTGCTTTATGCACGGCGCGAAGAACTCGGGCTCGATGCCGAACAGGTGCAGCTTCTGTACCGCTATCATGTGGGGTTTTCGCGCAACGGCGGCGGCCTTGCGGATGGTTCCAAGGCCAGGCTCGCCGAAATCGCCGAACGTCTTGCCACGCTCGGCACAAGATTTTCGCAAAACGTTTTAGCCGACGAAAAGGCCTATTTGCTTCTTCTCACAGCAAAAGAGGATCTCGCAGGCCTGCCACCGCAGGCCGTTTCCGCTGCCGCACAGGCGGCGGCAGACCGTGGTGCTCCGGGGAAGTACGCCGTCACCTTGTCGCGGTCGAGCATTGAGCCTTTTTTGCAATTCTCGGCAAGGCGCGATTTGCGGGAAAGAGCATTCTATGCGTGGGTGAGCCGGGGCGAGACGGAAGGGCCAACCGACAATCGCGTGATTGCCGCCGAAATGGTGCGTTTACGTGCCGAACGCGCGCGGCTCCTTGGTTTCGAGAGTTTTGCGTACTACCGCTTGGACGACCAGATGGCTAAAACCCCAAAAACCGGCCC
>CAYWHF010000206.1:0-5136 GCA_964457695.1 uncultured Methylocapsa sp. | reverse complement strand
GGTCCGTTCTACGTCGAGGGGCTGCTGCAGGGGCTGATCGGCGGCGGCGTCGCGAGCGGAGGTCTCTATCTCGCGTACCGCACGCTGCAGGCCAAGGCGCCGTCGTCGCTCTTCGCGTCGGTGCTCGCGACGCAGTTCCTGAACGCCCCGGGGCCCGCGTTCCCCCTCCCCCCTGGGCGCGCCGCCCGTCCTTTCTGGGCGGGTGACTGCCCCCCGCCCGGCGAGTCTTTAGGGGGGAAAGGAAAAGGCCCGGGATCAGGGCGGGCGAGAAGGAGGGGATCACCAGGCCGCCAAAGAGTGCGAGCGAGAGAAGGGCGGGAAAAACGTTCGTCGCGGTCATGATTGTGCGCGGCAAGACCGCATTGACCGAAACGTCGATCAGCTGGTCGGTTGGCATCTTGCGGAATTTGCGCATCATTTCCCGGATACGATCAAGCACCACGACGGTTTCGTTCAAAGAATAGCCGACGATGGTAAGAATAGCGGCAATCGATGTCGTGTTGAATTCGAGCCGCGTCAGCGCAAAGAATCCGACGGTGAGCAATAGATCGTGCATGGTCGCGATGATCGCGCCCACGGCAAACTGCCATTCGAACCGGAACCAAAGATAGCACAGCACCGCTAGGATCGCGATAACGATTCCGAGCGTGCCGGATTGCACCAGTTCGCCGGAGACTCGTGGGCCGACAACTTCGGTGCGCCGGACCTCATAATCGCCGCCGACCGCCGAAATGACGCGATTGACGGCCGCCTGCTGCGCGACATCGCCCCCCAGTTGCAGGCCAAACCGCACGGTCACGTCGGAGGGCCCGCCAAATCCTTGCACCTCGACCCCGCCGACATTCATCTTTTCGGCGATGGAACGCAGTTGCGCGAGATCGGCGGCACCATTTTTGGCGCGCAGCTCGATCAAAGTACCGCCGGAAAAATCGATCCCGAAGTTCATCCCCAAATTGATGAAAAGAAGGACCGAAACAATCGACATGAGGGCCGAGAATGGATAACTCACGCGGCGAAACCGCATGAACGGAAATTTGGTGTTCTCGGGGGCAAGGCGCAAAAGTTTCATCGGGTCAGGCCTTTTGCCAGGAGGGAGCGGGGCGCATTACATTAGATCGGCAATCTCGCAGGCCGCTGATAGCGATACCAAAGCGCAATCATCATTCTTGTCATCGTGACCGCTGTCACGATCGAAGTCAAAATGCCAAGCGCCATGGAGACGGCAAAGCCGCGCACCGGTCCGGATCCCAGAAAATACAATATTGCGGCGGCGACGAACATGGTGACATTCGAATCGACGATCGTGGCGAAAGCCCGCTTGAAGCCGGCATCGAGCGCGGACAAAATCGAGCGCCCCATATGCGCTTCCTCCCGGATGCGCTCATAGATCAAGACATTGGAATCGACCGCCATGCCAATGGTGAAGACGATGCCCGCAATGCCCGGAAGGGTGAGGGTCGCTCCAAGGAGCACGAGTCCCGCAAAAATCAAAGAGATATGGACGAAGAGCGCGATATTGGCGAAGACGCCGAATATCCCATAGGTGATGAGCATATAGAATGCGACAAGCGCGGCGCCGACATAGGCCGCGCGCTTGCCGGCGTCGATCGAATCCTGACCAAGACCAGGACCCACCGTGCGTTCCTCGACGATGGTGAGTTTGGCGGGCAATGCGCCGGCGCGCAGCAATATTGCCAGATTATTGGCTTGCTCGACCGTGAAGCGGCCAGAGATTTGGCCAGAACCGCCGGTAATCGGGCTCAGGATTCGCGGCGCCGAGATGACTTTGCCGTCGAGAATGATCGCAAACAGTTTCCCGACATTTTCAGCGGTGACCTCGCCAAACCTCTGCCCGCCGCGGATGTTGAAACGGAAATTCACGACCGGCTCCTGCGTGCGCGGGTCAAAGCCCGGCTGAGCGTCAGTCAAATCCTCGCCCTGCACCATGACCCGCTTTTGGATCGGAAGTTTCCTGCTGGACTCCACATCATCCAAAAGTTCGACCTCGGCCGGGTCGGCGCCCGGCTCGGCCACAAGGCGGAATTCGAGCTTTGCGGTCGTTCCCAAGATTTCCTTGAGCTTGCTCGTGTCCTGCAAGCCGGGCACTTCGACGAGCACGCGATCGTCGCCCTGGCGCTGAATATTCGGCTCCGTCGTGCCCAGCGCATCGACCCTGCGGCGCAGCACTTCGATCGATTGCTCGACGGCGCGGCGCACTTTTGTCTCGACGCCGGCATCGGTTGCCGTGAATTGGATGAGGCCATTGTCGCTCTCGGACACGTCAAAGGTCGGCGCGCGGTCGGCAGCCGACAAGACGCCGCCGCTCGAGGCTGCGAGCGCTCTGAGCTTCGGCATCGCCTTCGCGCGCTCGTCATTGTCCGAGATGCGTAATTGCACCCCGCGCGGCAGGGCGCCTATGCCGCCGGTGACCGGCACCTTCTCTTCGCGCAAAACCCGCCGGACACTGTCACGGAGATTATCGATGAGTGTTTTGATGACCGAATTCCTGTCAACCTCCAAAAGAACGTGCGAGCCTCCTTGCAAATCGAGTCCAAGCACGATCGCGCGGACCGGCAGCCACTTTGGCATCGAGGAAATCAGAGCGTCGCGGTGCCCGGCGCTGAGCAAGCTCGGCACAATGAGGAGAAAGGCAATGAATGTCATCGCCATGATGGATGCGACCTTCCAACGCGCAAAACGCAGCATGGCTGTGCATAATCTCCTCAGTTGCGAACGCGGCCCTGGCCCTCGGCCGCTGTTTCGCGCAAATTCCAAAGTATGGTCGCGGCGTTAGGCTTGATCTTTGACCGGCTCGCCCTTTGACCGAACCTCCGAAATCATTGCCCTCGCAACGCGCACGCGCACGTTTGGCGCAATCTCGAGTTCGATCTCTTTGTCGTCAACGACCCTCGCGATTTTGCCGATCAGCCCGCCGCTCATGATCACGCTATCGCCACGGCGGACATTTTTGAGCAGATCGGCCTGTTGCTTTGTCTTCCGGCGCTGCGGCCGAATGACAATAAAATAGGCTATAACAAAAATTATGGCGAAGGGCACCAGCTGTATAAACATTTCTCCCGCGCCGGGGGGCCCTCCGGCGGAAGCCTGGGCAAAAGCAGGCGTGAACAAATCCCTTCTCCTTTTTCTTCGTTTTCAGACTTGCGCCCGCCGAGACTTGGCCGTGCGCGGCGCGCGAATATAGCCAGGGCAGGCGCGAAAGCAATCGCGCCGCGATGATGGAGGAGATGAAGTAAAGCGTGGTTCCAATGTTGAAGAACGGCACAACCCCACCCCCTAGCTAGAGCGTGACTGTTGACAATTTGGACCGGGAATATCGGGGTTGATATGGGGGGAGTTTGGAAACTGCTCCAAAGCCTCATTGTTCAATCTTCGTTCAATCGTCGAAAGCGTCAATGACGAGCACTATCGACGGCCCGGAACTTGGCCTAGCCGAGCGGATAGCCACGGCGTTGGAAAAGCTTGCGGGCACGCCACCCGCACCGTGCGACTTCACGGCTGCCGACGCCTTTGTCTTTTCGGGAGACGCTGCACGCCTCGCGCCCGTATTGCGCGTCAACCGGGTCGACATTGCCCTGCTGCGTGGTATCGACAGGGCGCGCGATACGCTTCTTGTTAACACCGAGCGCTTTGCGCGGGGGTTTGCGGCCAATAACGCGCTTTTATGGGGCGCACGCGGCATGGGAAAATCGGCGCTCGTCAAAGCCGCGCATGCAACCGTCAATCAGCGGCTTGCCAGTTCGCCTGGCTTGAAGCCGCTGAAACTCATCGAGATACACCGCGAGGACATTGGCGCGCTGCCCTCCCTCATGTCGCTGTTGCGGGGAAAGAGTTGGCGTTTTCTCGTCTTTTGCGACGATCTCTCCTTCGACAGGGAGGATACCAGTTATAAGTCGCTCAAAGCCGCGCTTGAAGGCGGGATCGAGGGGCGCCCGGCAAATGTCCTCTTTTATGCTACTTCGAACCGCCGCCACATACTGCCGCGCGAAATGATCGAAAATGAGCGTGGAACCGCGATCAATCCAGACGATGCGGTTCAAGAAAAAATCTCTCTGTCCGACCGCTTCGGCCTATGGCTTGGTTTTTATTCCTGCTTGCAAGAGGACTATCTTGCGATGGTTATTGGCTACGCAGAGCATTTCGCCCTTGCCCTTCCCCGGCCAAACCTGGAGCGCGAGGCGCTCGAGTGGGCGATGACGCGGGGCTCGCGTTCAGGGCGCACCGCGTGGCAATTTATTCAAGATCTTGCTGGTCGGCTCGGCAAGGCGATCGAATGAGAACTACGGCCCATGCGCCCGCTGCGGTAGTCCGCAAAAGCCCGCGCAATCCCGGCCTCGGTGTTCATCACGAAAGGCCCTTGTCCCACGACCGGCTCATCCTGCGGGCGCTGTCTTTCATCGGCGTTGCGCGATCCTTATCGGCATTTGGTTGCAGCCGGTTTTTTCCAATACGCTTGACAAGTGCGTGCGGATCGTATTGCGGGAGACGCCGCCATCCAGGCGCGACACCGCGCCTGACCTTAATGATTAGGTTAGAGAACTGCCATTGGCTGTGATCCAGCTCGCTCTCGAGCAGCTGTACTCTCGGCCAAAACCGGCACCACCTTGGAGTGGCAATCCGCAAACCGTGCCGGCCAGTTCTGCCCCAAAGTGACCTTGTTGGCGTATCCCCATCCACCTGTAGGCGCTATCGCACGCGCGTGCTATTTCGACCCTGGACCGGGCGGCAACAGATTAGCCGCCGTCCGTTCCATTCCATTAATCACAAAAGCGTTTTGGGCTGCTATTGCTTCGGTAGGGACCCCGATGCGCGAAACTTCCTTAACACCCGTGCCATCGGCGGCCTCGAGGCCATGTGTCTCACCCTCGCCGGAACGTCGCTTCCGGCCAACCCGTGCCAATCATCCCAGCGGGGGCGAACAGTTACAAGCAGAATTCAATATTGATTGTGCCGGTTATCCTTTTAGCGTAATATCCATCGTTGATTAGGCGCTACTCCACCTCCAGCGCGGGGGTTACACCCGACTAGTTGAACTCGAGTGAGATCGGCCGTATTGAAGCTTGGAATCTCAACACATTTGCTTGCGGAGCCGCCCGAAATCGAGCCTCCAAAGATTGT
>CAYWHF010000205.1:0-5156 GCA_964457695.1 uncultured Methylocapsa sp. | reverse complement strand
TGATCGAAAGCGAAAGATTCGAAGGTGTGCCACCGAACATATCCGTGAGCACAATGACGCCCCCGCCGTTGTCGACCTTGCCGATAGCCGAAACGATATCCTGGCGCCTTTGCTCGATATCGTCCTCCGGACCAATGGCAATGGTCTCGATCTGCTTTTGTGGACCGACGACATGCTCCAGCGCCGCGCGAAACTCCGCCGCAAGGCAGCCGTGGGTCACCAGCACGATTCCAATCATTGCCGACACCTGCCAGTTTGGGAATCTCGCAGCTGACCGGCATGGCGGAAAGAATCCCGCAAGGAAAGGATTCTCGCCGGACGAGCGCAATGGCCTGCCGCATCCCCGCCCTGCAATTTATGTCGGGTGAGCCGCATTAATACCAAGGCCAATGGAAGCCTACCGCCAGAGCCTTTCGCGAAGGCCACCGCGCCAGGACAGGGACTAACGTCCACGCTTCGCCGACCCATTTATGACCTTTCGGGCTGCGGAAAGGGTCATCGACAATTTTGCGGCGGCATTTTGTGCAGCGCAATGAAATTGGCAAGCGAAAAGACGTCCAAACCGAACAATTTGATTCGGCTTTTTTACTGCAAATTGACTTTTCATCGATTGGGCATCCTCCTGACTTTTGGCTCGACATGAGGGCGTCGTGGTTCGAAGGCAAATTCCCGGATTGGGCAGAATTAACCCGAAGAAGCGCGCAGTTCGCGAAAGTTTGTGCTGCAATGACAAAGCCTAGGAGATTATGCGCCGCAGCCGAAGGTCGGCCAATATCGCGGGCGCGAGAGACGCGGCATCTTGCCGCAGCCGCAAACATAGGAGTTTGGCACCCAGGAGCAGAATTTGATCATGGTCTGGCTCCGGATAACGGGGAACCGGCTCATTCGCACCGGGAAGCTGGATCACGGCCCGCAGAACGGCGGCAGCCAAATATGGGACCGCAACGATGCCAAGGCCCCTGCGTTCGATCCTTCCCAATATCGACGGATGGGCATGGGCGATGACCCGGCCTGCGCGCAGAGAGATTCCGATGCGGTCGTCGCCAACGAGCCTTGCGAATTCGCCCGCCTCTTGCGCTGCCGCGATTAAGCTCACAGCAAGAGTACTTTTTCCGGCACCGGATGGGCCGCAAATGAGCACGCCGGCTTCCCCAATCACGACAGCGGTTGCGTACAGATAGGACCGGCTGGGCGCTTCCTGCCAAAGGAACTCTCTCAAAACTTTGCCCTATCGTGCCTTCGGGAGGAATACGAGCAGCCTTGCGCCGAGCACTGGCGGAACACCGTCCGCGCCCGGCGCTCCGAGCCGGTTGAGAGCGGAGACGTGTCCGTCATGGGCCTCGATAATCTGGCGGGAGATGGACAGCCCAAGTCCCGAATTTTGCCCAAATCCCTGCGCAGGCCGGTCGGTATAGAACCTTTCAAAAATCCGCTCGAACGCATTGGCTGGAATGCCTGGGCCGTCATCATCGATGATGACTTCGAACCCGTCGCGCGGCTGATTGGGCGAAGCATAGTCCCTTGACGGCCGCAACAACACGCGTACACCTCCGTCAGGCGGTGAAAACGACCGCGCATTATCGATGAGATTGTTGAAAACCTGGCCAAGGCGCGAGTCATTCCCGTAGACCATGAAGGCAGGCTTGTTGGCGGATTCAGATAAGCCTTGATAGGCGATCGTTAATTCAACGCGTACGGCGCTGTTTTCCTGGACCATGTTTGCCACAGTAACGACTGCACCGAGCAACCGTGTCAAATCCACAAGATCCATGTCGGCGCGCGCCAATTCAGCATCGAGTCTTGAAGCGTCGGATATGTCGCTGATCAACCGGTTGAGCCGGCGAACGTCATGGGCCAAAATCGCCAAAAGCCGCTGACGCGCCTCTGGCGTACGCGCGACAGGCAGCGTCTCGACCGCGCTGCGCAGCGATGTGAGCGGGTTTTTCAATTCATGGGCGACATCGGCGGCAAAGCGTTCGATCGCTTCGATCCGGTCGTAGAGAGCCTTTGTCATATCGCGTAAGGCACCAGACAAATGACCGATTTCGTCGGAACGTCCCGTGAAATCGGGGATTTCCCGGCGTGCCCTCGTCCCTCGCTTTACGCGTTCCGCGGCTTCCGCGAGCCGCCTGATCGGTTCGGCGATCGTCCCGGCAATAAAGAAAGACAAAAGGAACATAATGCCCGAGGACACTAGAAATATCCGGACCATCGCCCATCGTTCCGTGGCGATAATTTTGTCTATGTCATCCCCCTGCGTGGAAAGCAGCAGGGCGCCGCGCACGGCCCGGAAACGCTGCACCGGCACGGCAATGGAAACAATTGTTTCGCCTTGCGCGTCGATACGGACGAGGGATTGCGCGCTTCCCCGCAGTGCCTGTGCCACCTCCGGATATTTCTTGCCATTGCCGACGCCAATATCCTCGTAAATGGGAAGCCCGAAAGGCCAGATCAGTCTGCTCAATGCGTTCTCAAGACGTGTCCATAGAGGCGACGGCTCTCGCTTTGCCGGCGGCGCCAGATCGAAACGCATGATATTCGAACGGCTTGTCAGTGAGCTCGAGTCAAGCAGCAAATAGCCGTCCCGATCGTAAATGCGTGCCCGCGTGTGGGTTGGGGAGGCAAGCCTGTGAAGAACCGGACCAATACGCTCGGGATTGATCGAAAACTCCAGCGACGGCTCGGTTCCCTCCCCCGGCGCATAGCTTTCGCCGGGCGAAAGCCGAAGTAATTTTTCCGGGTCAATGGCAATTGAGTCGGTTTCTACTGTGGCCGATGACGCAATCGCCGCGGCAATGATTTCAGCCTGAACTTGTAAGCTCTTTACCCTGGCATCGATTAGTCCTTCGCGAAACTGATTGAGATAAAGGAAGCCAATGAGCAGCGCCGCGAGCCCTCCAAGGTTCAACAAAACGATGCGGCGCGTAAGCGGGGACGACAAACGGGCACGAGCCGCGCGCGTAAACCCTCGCAGCCGAAGGCCAAGGCTTCGGCGTACACGCTTGCCCTTCCGGCCTGTGCCAGCCGTCCTTTCGAAGCCCGTTCCTTCCCGCGCTTCGACGCTCATTGACCGGTATCTCCCAACCCTGCAGCGTCGAGTCTCATTTCACAGTCCGACTTGGGTGGCCCGATCGCCGCATGGCTGGGGGCCCTCAGCACCAACCAGAGATTTGGACCGGAATTTAACTCTCGATTTAGATTGAGCGTCCCTCGAATTTCGTGAAGAGCTTGTACTGGTTTCTAGATCGTCCGCACAAAGTGCAGCCCCGGTCGCCGGTAATGCTGGAGATCGCGGCTCCTTATCCGCCGTATCTCTGTGACGGAATTCCAGCCGGGACCAAGGTCATTCCCGGAAGCGGTAGCCGACGCCATAAAGAGTCTCGATCATTTCAAACTCCTCGTCGACGGCCTTGAATTTTTTGCGTAACCTTTTGATATGGCTATCGATTGTACGATCGTCGACGTAGACTTGATCGTCGTAAGCAGCGTCCATCAGCGCATTGCGGCTCTTGACGACGCCGGGTCTTGCCGCCAGCGCCTGGAGGATCAGAAATTCGGTCACTGTCAAGGTTACCGGGCCGTTCTTCCATGTGCAAGAATGGCGTTCCGGGTCCATCTTCAAGGGGCCGCGCTCGAGGATTTTTGCCTCGGATTCCTTTTGCACCCCAGGCTCCTTATGCGTGGCACGGCGCAAGATGGCCTTGACCCGCTCGACGAGGAGCCGTTGCGAAAAGGGTTTGCGAATAAAATCGTCGGCGCCCATTTTGAGCCCGAACAATTCGTCGATCTCTTCATCCTTCGAAGTCAGGAAGATCACCGGCACGTCCGACTTTTGCCGGAAACGGCGAAGCAATTCCATCCCGTCCATCCGCGGCATCTTGATATCGAAAATCGCCAGATCGGGGGGAGCGCTCTTCAAACCGTCGAGGGCTGTCGATCCATCCGTATAGGTCTGCACGCGATAGCCTTCTCCTTCGAGCGCAATCGCCACGGAATCGAGGATGTTGCGGTCGTCATCGACCAAGGCTATCGTTGGCATGAACGGTCCTAGTTTGAAGCTGCAGCGTCACATTCCAACGCCGAAAAGCACCCCAGAGAACCCCTTAAAACCGTTGCCAAGCGAACGCCGTCTGTTGCGTCAGGCGGAGCGAGCCAGCTACGGCGCTGTCTCCCGCATGCGCGAGGTACAAGGGGAATTTGCTCCCCCTCGGAACATCGAATTAGGGCTGTTCCCGCTGAAACTCATGTGATCGCCAAGTCGGCCCGTTCGTTGATGTTTGTGCGGGACAACCTTGCTGTTTATATCAGGACACTGGCACGGCCGAAATAAGGCAGGGCACGTTTTCCCGTACTGCCAGGTGCAAGCGAGTGGGAGCCTCACCAACGGACAGCAAATTTCTTCTTAGGCGGAGGGTTTCGGCTTGCCGGCCCCTCACATACGAGAAAGCCGACGGAATCAACCTTGCGAATCAGCTTCGCGCCGCCCGCGGTTCGCATGGAAACGCCGCTGTTTGTGCCAAGAAATGACGCCGCTCCAAAACCGCCGCTCTGGATCGCGAAAACCGCCGGATCGCACAGGAGTCAATCGTGAGCCTTGAAGCCAAAAACCCACGCCTGCGTCAAATTGCCGCAACGAAAGTTCTCATCGCAATCAGTCTGGATCCTGGCCGTTAGGAAAAAGGCAAGGGTGAAGCGCGGACCACCCTTCCGGTATCTTCTGTGGCTATTCCTGGCAGATCAGTCCCCGCGTCACATAGATTCGCCCATCGGGACCCGTGATCCGGGTAACTCTGACGCAATCCTCTTCTTCGCCGGCCGCGGCGCGGCCAAGCTGAAACGCCGGGCCCTGGGCTAGCGGCGCAAAGGCCGATTTCTTCGCATTCGAATGTTGAGCTGGACTGGCAACCTTTGTTTTTGGCGTGATCGTAAGGGGCGCCGCGAACACTGCCGCCCCCAAACAGGACAAAGCGATGCCCACCATGGCGTATTTTAGCGCATGTTTGCCTATGGCAACGCGGGAGTTAAGCATCGGTCTCTGCCCTTCTCTTCCGGAGACTCGCTGACCGGTAAAATATATGTTTTGCCGATCCTGCCGGTGCGGCTGCGCACCTTCCAACGTTAAACGCCGACGCTTGGAAAAGGTTGCGCTGAAGCAT
>CAYWHF010000204.1:0-5165 GCA_964457695.1 uncultured Methylocapsa sp. | reverse complement strand
GAAATTGACCAAATATGCGGCCAACGCTTTTTTGGCGAACAACATCAACTTCATCAACGAGAGTGCCGACCTTTGTGAGAAGACAGGGGCCAATGTGCAGGACGTCGCGCACGGAATCGGCCTCGATAAAAGGATTGGCTCCAAATTCCTGCATGCCGGGCCAGGCTATGGCGGTTCGTGCTTTCCAAAGGATACGCAAGCTCTCATCAAGACCGCGCAGGACCATGGCGCGCCCATCCGCATTGTCGAAGAGGTCGCAAGGATCAACGATCAGCGCAAGCGCGCCATGGCACGAAAAGTCATTGCCGCTTGCGGCGGGACGGTTCGCGGCAAGACAATCGCGATCTTGGGCCTCACTTTCAAGCCGAATACCGACGATATGCGCGATTCCCCCGCGATTTCCATCATCACCGCGCTCAAGGACGGCGGCGCGCGCATCAACGCCTTCGATCCGGAGGGGATGGAGCAGGCCCGCGCCCTGCTCGCGGATTTGACCTATCTTTCCGACCCCTATTCCTGCTGCGAGAAGGCCGATGCCCTCGTCATCGTGACCGAATGGGACGCGTTTCGCGCGCTCGATCTCGACCGGGTCAAAGCGGCCCTTGCCGCGCCAATTCTGATCGATCTGCGCAATATTTACGACCCGGAGGAAATGGCGCGGCGCGGCTTTGCCTATTCCGGGGTTGGACTTGGGACGAGCCAAAGCAAAAGCGCGATCGCATGAGTCTTATGCGGCAAGGGGACCGGCTCAAGGACCATCTTAAGCCCCTAAGCCGCAACTCGACTGGATCGCCTTTCTTTGCTATGCTGGCAGCGCCGGTCAAATGGCAGCAATTGAAAGGAGACAGAGATGACACGCTGGGGTATTTTGATAGCTACGGCCGCGCTCGCTGCGGCGCTGGTAGCAAGCTACCCTGCAGGGGCGTTGGCGGGCGACGCGCACCATGGCGGCATCTACCCCTGGTACAGATATGGTTATTACGTCCCCTACCCCTACGGATTAGCAGCGGCCACGACCGCGCATATTGTGATTGGCCGGAGCGTGGCCACTGCCCCAGCCTTACCTTATAAACTTTATTGCGCCTATGGTTATGACTACCCCTTCGGCTGTCCTTTCTTGCAGTGGTAGCCCGCCGCGCCCGGTCCGTTGTTGACACGCCGGTTCCTCGCCGGCGCATCTATGGGAGCAAAAGTGTAGGCCATTTTCGGACCCGCGCATCCCCTTTTTTGGGGATGACTTTGGGTCATAGATGAGGATACTCCCCGCCATCGGAGGGGAGTGATGGGAGCGGTCGAACATCTCAAAACCTTGTGTTGCCTTGGGCTGCCGCCCGAGAGCGCGATGGTCGCTGTCGCGCCCTTGTTGCACGAGATCATTCCGCATGAAGAGACCCGCATGGCGCTCTTGGAGCGGGATGCGACGATAGGTGCCGGCTATTCCGAACACCCTAGAACAGTGCCGATCATGCGTGAACATTTGTGGCGGTTCACGGACGATCCATCGGCATTGATTTCCCTTTGGCTGCCTCTTTTCCATGCAGTAGGGATCGGCTGGACTTTGCATAAACAGGGTCAAGGCTATTTGGAAAGCGGCTACTATCGTGAAGTGGAAGCCCCGCTCGATACCTGCTGGGTGCTCGACGCAATGATTGGCCGCGGTGGCCGCAGCATCGCCTTTATGGCTCTGACTCGTTCGCGCAGCTCCCGCCCTTTCACCGTCGATGATGTGCAGCGACTCGACCCGCTGCGCCCCTGGCTCGCTCATGCGTTTCGCCGCACCCAGTATAGCGAGGCGGGAGCGGAGGACCAGGACCTATCGAGCGCCGCAGGAACGCCTGTGAGGAGCGGCGAGATGATCTTGACGCCGGATCGAGAGATCGTCTTTCAGACCAATGGTCTTGAGTTTGTCCTTAAAAGAGTCCTCGCGAGAGAAGCGGGGGATTTTACTCGCTGTGTCCACGTGCGCGACAGGATCCCGACGCCAATCGTGAAGCTGCTTCAGCGCATCATCGTCGCGGCAAACGGGAGTTTGTCCGCGCCCCCGCGCATGCAGGTCTCAACACCCTATGGCATCGTCATGCTGGAAGCGAAATGGCTGGTGCCCAAGGGCGTAATTCCCGCAGATGTCGCCAAGGACCCAAAGAGCTGCCTCGTCTCTGTCACGATCGAATTGCGCGAGCACGCCATTGCTCACGCGGCCCGAATCTTGCGGGAAAGCGGCGCTACGCCCGCGCAGGTAAAAGTCGGCATAGGGCTCGCCTTGGGCAAGACAAAGCCAGCAATCGCGGATGAGCTTGGGGTAAAGCTCTCCTCGGTCGAGGATCAGACAAAAAAGCTTTATCAGACTCTCGACATCCACAATTCCACCGAGCTCAGCACAAAAATTTGGCTGGGCGGAAGGCCAAGCGATCCGCACCAATCCCGCTCACCCAGTCTAGGCCATCGGGGCCGGCACGGCCTTGCTTCCTAACCGCGCGGCATCGAGCCCGGTTGTCCCCGATGCAAACTCGATTTGGGTGAATCTTACACCGGAGCTGCGTTCCCGGAACAGGCCTTGCCATAGCGGCGCCGCCGCCGCCCGATTTTCACCGGACCAAAAAATCGCGCGATCTTACCGGATAATGGCGACGCCGCTGTCTTCGGGCTTGTAAGGTTTTGGGCTCGAATCGGACCAAAATGTTTCACGTGAAACATTTTTAGAATTATTCTAAACTACTTTTCTTTTGATCCAAGTATGATCGTTGCCACTTCACGCCCCAAGTTTACGCGAGCGTGGTCCCGTGCAATCAGGCCGCGCCGCTTTCGGCTGCCGCGAGCAACCGCGGTGACAATGCGTGGTTAGAAGCCGCGGGAAAGAGCCGCGAGCGCTTGGCCTCCAGACACATTCGTTTCCTTGGGCCAGCTCCAAAAATTCCCTTCATGCGCCAGCGCATCTGCGAGCCGGCACCGGTAGGCTTGCTTTGGCACTTCGACGGCGCCGAGCGAGGCAAGGTGCGGCGTTACGAATTGCGTGTCGAGCAGCCGGAAGCCGCCCTTCGCGAGCCGCGCAGCGAGATGAACAAGGGCGACCTTTGAGGCATCGGTTGCGCGATGAAACATGCTTTCGCCGAAGAACGCCGCGCCGAGATGGACGCCATAAAGCCCGCCCGCAAGCGCGCCATCCGCCCGGCACTCGACGGTGTGGACCCGTCCCATGTCAAAGAGCTGGCGATAAAGCCTTCTGATCCGCGCATTGATCCATGTCTTCTCGCGGCCCCTGTCTTTGGCGGCGCAGCCTTGGATCACGGCGTCAAAATCCTGGTCGACCTTGACTTCAAATCGATCCGAGCGAACCGTCTTGGCGAGGCTCTTTGATACGATGAGGCCATCGAGCGGAAAAATGCCGCGCTGCTCGGGATCGACCCAAAACAGATTCTGCTCCTTCGCGCTTTCCGCCATCGGAAAAAGACCGATGGAATAAGCCCGAAGCAAGATTTCGGGTGTAATTTCGAATGGTTCTCTGGGACGGCTCATGTCAAAAGACTGAGCTTTGCGCCGCGCTCCGTCAAGCGCCAATGGTTGGCGCTAATGCCTGGGCCTTGCGCGCCAGCTAGTGCGCGAGCTTGACAAAAGCTTGATCTTTGCTTCATTCAGAAAAAGCGCCAACGGCAAGGAATTTCCAGATGATGGTCACGACGACCAATGAAATTATAGGTTTCAAGACGGTGCGGCATTTGGGCATCGTGCGCGGCATCACGGTGCGCTCGCGCAGTGTCGTCGGCAATATTGTCGGCGGCCTTCAGTCCATTTTCGGCGGCCAGATCAGCGCGTATTTGGAGCTTGCAGAAACAGCGCGGCAGGAAGCCTTCGATCACATGTGCGAACATGCTGCCCAGGCGGGGGCCAATGCGATCGTCGGCATGCGCTATGACGCCAACGAGATCATGGATGGGATTACCGAAGTTCTCGCCTATGGCACAGCAGTGTGGGTCGAGCCGCTTGGGGTATGACCTGCAAGGCCCGGTCCCAAGGGCCGGTGTGCGTAGCAGCGGTAAACGCTCCCGCCATGAAGTTCCATACCCGCGCGCCGCCTGGGCTGATTTAGGGTCGCATCTCTTGCTTCAAAGGCGGCCATTGCCGGCCCTGAGTCCATTTCTGTCTCTGTCATCAACGTCGCCGCAAGTGCTTCTTGCCCCACTCGCACATTAGGTCCGTAATCGGCCGCAGTGTCCGCCCGTAAGGCGTCAGCGAGTATTCCACCCTTGGTGGTACAACCGGATGAACCTTGCGATGCACGCTGCCATTCTCCTCCAATTCGCGAAGCTGTTGGGTTAGCATGCGTTCGCTAATGTGCGGAATTCTGCGCCGCAATTCTCCAAACCTCCAAACCTGATCTTGCAACCAGAACAGGATGAGCACCTTCCATTTGCCCCCGATCACATCGAGAGTAGCCTCCACTGGGCAATTGTACTCGCTCGCCGGTTTCAACATCTTGTTTTGATACTTACTAAACCATAAGTATCATACCTGTAGATGCGTACTTGAGTCAACTGTCTGTAGCTCATACAATAACAGGACTGCTGGCGCTAGGCAGTTTTTTGGACAGTACCAGGCAAGAAACATCGCGCTGGTTCCGGCTCTCGCGCAGGGAGTAAACTATGAAAATGAGCATTCTCGGCGCTGGCAACGTCGGTGGCACTTTAGGACGCGCTTGGGCAAAGAAGGGCCACGATGTGTTCTTTGGCGTCCCTGGTCCCCAGGATGCTAAGACGCAACAACTGCTGAAATCCATCGGGCAAAACGCTTGCGCAGGAACGGTGGCAGAAGCAGCTGCCGCCGCTGATTTGATTGTGCTGGCGACACCATGGCCCGCCACAAGGGGCGCAATCCAAGCGGCGGGAAACCTTACAGGCAAAATGGTGGTTGACTGCACCAACCCTCTTAAGGAGGACATTAGCGGGCTGGCTCTTGGTTACACCACGTCGGGCGCGGAGCAAGTAGCCGAATGGGCCGGAGGAGCCAAGGTCTTCAAAGCCCTCAATCAGACCGGCTTCAACATTATGGGTAACCCGGTCTTCGACGGGCAACGAGCGGTCATGTTCGTTTGCGGCGACGATGCGGGACAAAAATCAATTTGGCTAAAACTGGTTGCGGAAATGGGCTTTGAGGCGATCGGAGCAGGAGCC
>CAYWHF010000203.1:0-5197 GCA_964457695.1 uncultured Methylocapsa sp. | reverse complement strand
AACCAATCGCCGCGGGCTGCTTTCAAATGCTACACCCCCTCTCTACCCGGCAAAGAAAGAGGGCCGCGCGACCTACCAGATCTACAAGCCAGCAATGGGCGCCGAGCGCCGAGACCGCAGCCTACTTGAATATGAGTTGCACGAGGCCTTAGAACGCGGAGAGTTTAGGCTCGTTTATCAGCCAATGAGAAATATCCGAACTCGTAAATTCTATGGCTTTGAAGCGCTACTGCGCTGGAAAAATTCGACGCGGGGCGAAGTTTCACCGGCCGAATTCATTCCCCTCGCTGAAGATACCGGGATGATCTTGCATCTGGGCGAGTGGGTCCTTCGAGAGGCGTGCCGTGAGGCGGAGAGCTGGGCGGACCCCTTGATCGTCGCGGTCAATGTCTCAGCCGTACAGATCCACAATGCAAACTTCTCGAACACCGTGCATGAGATTCTCTTCGAGACCGGGCTTGTCCCATCCCGTTTGGAACTTGAGGTTACCGAGACGGCACTCGTCCGTGACTTGGACCGGGCACTGGCAACGCTTAGGAAAATTAAGATGCTAGGGGTACGTGTCGTGATGGACGACTTCGGCACAGGCTATTCCTCGCTTGCGAACCTGCGCGCCTTTCCATTCGACAAAATTAAGATCGACAGATCTTTCATCAAATCGGTCCATGTCAACGATCAGGGGGCAGCGATTGTGCGTTCGGTGCTCGGACTCGGCCGCGGGCTTAATCTCCCAGTGGTCGCGGAAGGTGTCGAGACACAAGCCGAGCTCGGGTTCCTCGAGGGCGAGGCCTGTGAAGACGTGCAAGGCTTTTTGGTTGGAAAGCCAAATGACATCGAGTCGTTTCGCGAACTCACCCATCCGGGCAATGCGGCTAAGAGGCAGTCGGTAGTGGTTTCGATGCAGGCAAGGATAGCGTCTTCTCAGTGATACCGCCTATTTGCCTCGTGTAATAGCATTGGGTGGCGCGTGCCCCGAACTTGGGGGTAGCAGACCTGCGCCAGCGACGCGGCCTTCGACACCGGATTTGGGCCGCGAAAAGCTCCCGCGATCGTGAAGCGCAGCACGCCTAAGCAACCGTGCGTTCCAGCCATAAATTGCGACCTTTCCATTCATCCAATCTTTCTCGCAGAGTGATATCGCTAAAGGTCGCTGGCCTATCATCTTCCTTATGACTTTAACAAAATCCGCATGTTGGCCATTTATAACTACATGACGAACGCAAATGATCTGCGGCTTGTTGTATTGGCTGCCGCGATCGGCCTGCTTGCTTCGTTTGCGGCGCTCAGCCTCCTGCATCATTTGCGCCGGTCTACGGGCCCGATGCGCCATGTGTGGCTTTGGGTATCGGCAACATCGACCGGTTTTGGCATTTGGGCGACCCATTTCATTGCGTTGTTGGCGTTCATACCCGGCGTTCCAGCCGCATACAACGTTCCGTTGACGCTTCTTTCGCTTGCGACCGCAATTTGTCTCACGGGCGCCAGCCTGGCAGCTGGGGTGAGGTCACGCGCTGGCATTGGCACATATCTTTGCGGCGTCATCGCCGGCGGCGGCATCGCGGCCATGCATTATACCGGGATGGCGGCTTTCGAGGTTCAGGGGCGGATCACCTGGGATCCCGGTTTGGTGTCGGTATCGATCCTTCTCGGCGCCCCGCTCGAGGCGGCAGCCCTCTTCGCGGGTCTGCGCTCGGATTCGCTGAAAGCGAGAGCTGTCGGGTCAGTGATGCTGACACTCGCCATTAGCATTCACCACTTTACCGCAATGGGCTCAGCCACGATTGTGCCGGACCCAACCGTAGAATTCTCCGGGATAGCATTGAAGGAGACCTGGCTTGTCGTTGCGGTCGCGGCGGTGAGCGCCGGCATCGTCGTCCTTGCTTTTGCGGGCATTGCCATCGACCTGCGCGCCCGGGCGCAACAATTTTCCCGGGTACGCGATCTCGCCAATGCCGCGGTCGAAGGACTTCTGCTTTGCGACGGTGAGACAATCGCAACGGTTAACGACAGTTTTGCGGCACTATCCGGATTGTCTCCGAGCAAGCTTATCGGCTTAAGCCTTGGACAGTGCATTCCAGACAAGATCACGCGCATAAAACTGGTGCAACGGCAAAACGAGGCGATCGAAGGCGAGCTGCGCCAAGCCGATGGATCAAAAATACCCGTAGAGCTGATCATGCGTCCGATCACCTTTGGCGAAAAACCTCATCGGGCGATCGCCGTGCGGGATCTACGGGCGCGCAAGCTTGCCGAAGAGCAGATCCACTTTCTCGCGCATTACGATACCCTCACCGGCATTCCCAATCGCGGCAGCTTCAACAAGAAGCTTGAAAAGGACATCAAATTTGCCTTGACGACGGGCCAGCGGCTCGCGGTCCTCTGCCTCGACCTCGATCATTTCAAGGAAGTCAACGATCTGTTTGGACATGCCGCGGGCGACAAATTGCTGCAGTTCGTTGCCCGGCAAGTCCAGAGCGTCCTCGATTCGAACCAGATGGTCGCGAGGCTCGGCGGCGACGAATTCGCCGTCATCGCTCCAGGACTGTTCAGCGAGGCAGCCGCGGGCCGTATCGCCGAGCGCATTCTCGAAGTCCTGCACGTCATGCCCCAAGATTTCGAACTCCCGGCGCCCGTCCTGTCCAGCATCGGAATCGCCATATGCCCCCGAGACGCCACCACAAGGTCCGAGCTGCTGGGCTTCGCAGACACCGCGCTCTACCGCGCGAAGAAAGAAGGCCGGGGCACCTATCGTTTCTTCGAGGGATCGATGGCCGCCGAGATTCGAAACCGCTGCCAGTTTGAAAACGACCTGCGCCAGGCCTTGGATCATGGAGAGTTCAGGCTCGTCTATCAACCCATCAAAAATATCCGGACCGATAGGTTTACCGGCCTAGAAGCACTCGTGCGCTGGAAACATCCCGCGCGGGGCGAAGTTTTGCCGTCCGAGTTCATTCCGATCGCCGAAGATACCGGGATTATCTTGGCCCTGGGGGATTGGGTCCTTCGCGAGTCGTGCCGGGAGGCGGCAGGCTGGCCCGCGCCCTTGAGCGTGGCGGTCAACGTCTCCGCGGCGCAGCTCCACACCGCAGGATTTGCAAACTCCGTCCAGGAGATTCTCCTCGAATCCGGGCTTGCCCCATCCCGCCTCATCATCGAGGTTACCGAGACGGCGCTTATCCGGGACATGACGCGGGCCCAGGAAACGCTCAAACAAGTCAAGAAGCTCGGGGTCCGCATCGCGATGGACGATTTTGGCACCGGCTATTCATCGCTATCGAACCTGCGCGCCTTTCCCTTCGATAAGATCAAGATCGACAAATCCTTCATTCAAGCCGTCAACCTTAACCCTCAGCAGGCGGCAATCGTACGGCATGTGCTGGGACTAGGCCGCGCGCTCAATCTCAAAGTGCTGGCGGAAGGCGTCGAAACCGAGGCCGAGCTCGAATTCCTGGAGGACGAGGCCTGCGACGAGGTGCAAGGCTTTCTGATTGGAATACCACGCGCCATTGAGGCGTTCCGCGAGCTCACCCATCCGGGCAAGGCAACCGGGAAAGAGCCGGCGGGGATCCCGCTCGTGCCAAGGGCGATTTCGAGGCGATCGGAACGAAATCGCCTGCAACAACAAGAGGCGCCAGGTTATGATTGGGAATTTGATGAGCAAATTCTCTTTCCTGCGCAAAATTCACCCGGCAGTCAAAGCCGCCAATAGGTAACCGGACACGGCACTTCCGGTCGGCTTGGCACGCGGGCGGCGCTTGATTTTTCCTCGCGCCGCGCAAGATTAAATTTAACGGCAAAGGTCGCGAAAATCCTTTTTCAGAAGCTTTCTGGGCGCGCCTCAGGCCGGGGGAGGATAGCTACGTGGACTTTATAAAGCGGACAATCGAGTTGGCGGCCGCCAATGTGGAGCGGGGGGGACGGCCCTTCGCCTGCGTTATTGTGAAGGATGGAAAGGTCTTGTCCGAGGCGGTCAATCAGGTCGCACAGACCCACGATCCGACGGCGCACGCCGAGATCATGGCTATTCGCGAGGCAACGCGCCTCGTGGGCTCGGAACATCTCACCGGTTGCACCTTCTATATATTGGCGCATCCGTGCCCGATGTGTTTGGCCGCGATGTACTACTGCAGCCCGGACAAGGTTGTGTTTATCACGTCGCGGGAAGACTATTCACTCTATTACAAAGACGATCGTAAATATTTCACGCTGATGAATTTTTACAGCGAGATCGGCAAACCTTGGCAGCAGCGCGCGATGCCGATGGAATACCGCCCCGATCCCGAGGCCATAAAAGTTTACCAGAGATGGAAAGAAGCTAACGCTTGACGGGGCGTCGGACCTTGACCGGACTATTCGGGCGATCACGACCGTTAGCTATGCAGCGCGGCGGAAGCCCGCTCGGTAGCTCCGCAAAGCCGGAGTTGGCAGAACGAGTACGAATTCGAGCGTGGCGATATCTTTGCTCAACTGCTGCGCGTCCGCGCCGGACGCCGATGGACCTCCGCCGAGGCTGTAGCGCTCAGTGAGTTTGGACGCGAGCCGTTTCTGTCTATAGGCGGCAAAATCGATGACCTCCTCGCTTTCTACGAGCGCTTGCGCAAGCTCCCTTTCGCCGGCTTCCGCGAGTGCGTGAACTTCGAACAGCGCAACATTAGCCTTTTCGACACGAGAAAGGGACAAGGTGGGGTCTTTAATGATGGCCGCTAAAGGGACAAGGTGGGGTCTTTAATGATGGCCGCTAACTGCCGAGCCGCATCGTCCGCGCGGTGGTCGGCCAGCATGGCCAGCGGCAGCGCGGTAACAAAATACTTGCGTTGCTGAGGAAATGGACAGGATTGCGCGCCGCGTTCAAGTCCGGCGAGCGCTTCCTTAGTGCGACCATCCCGCAGGTGCGCCATGGCCAAGATATGCGCGGCAATCCAGTCGTGGCCGTTCCGCAGGCGCGCGGCCGCGGGCGCGAGCAAGGCTTCGGATTCTGTGATCCGGCCCAGTTCAGCAAGAAGATGAGCATAGGCGGTCCGCGCCACCTCGTCCTGCGGGAAGCGGCGCATGGTCTCCTGGAAGGCGGCGAGCGCCTCCTCGTAGCGGCCAACATCGCGCAAGGTCTCGGCATAGGCGGTCCGCGCCACCTCGTTCTGCGGGAAGCGCTCCATGGTTGCTTCCAAGGAAGCCAGCGCCTCGTCCGGCCGGCCGAGGT
>CAYWHF010000202.1:0-5232 GCA_964457695.1 uncultured Methylocapsa sp. | reverse complement strand
GCGCCGGCTCTACAAAGCAGGCGGGGATACTCGCACGGCTGCCATCGAGACACGCTACCTAGGCCTGGCGCGTCTATACGGTCGCGGCGTCGGTGCAAGATTACGGGCCGAGCGCGTGGAGCCATTTCTCCCTCCGTTGAGCGTAACCCTCCGGCGAAGCTCCGCATGCGCTTGAAGGCGGACCATGCCCTGCCCGCAGCCAACTTAACAAGCTCCTCAAGACATGCCATTGGTTCGGCGGGCGGCGGGCGGCTGCACCGGAAAATTCACGTCCGGCTGCGCGGGACTCGCACATCACGGCCGGGTCAATCCCCGGATTAAAATCGACGACCATGGGAAAGCGCATACCCAGGCCCTCTTGGAGCAATGGGACAGCGGAATGAAGGACGGAACGCGCATCGATGCTTCGCGTGGCGCAACGCTTGTGACAGGCGCAGCGAAGGGCATCGGACGAAGGATCGCCGAATGTCTTTCCTGCGCCGGCTATTCCGTTGTGATGCATTGCAGCCACGTCTCGCTAGTTGATGCGGAGGCGGCGGCGGCTAAAATTTCCTCGCTGGGGCGCAAGGCCTGCGGTTTGCCTTGCGATCTGCGCGAACCGCCTTCCCTCTCCCGCCTCATTGCCGAAGCAGCGGAGATTTTTGGCCCCCTCACGCTGCTCGTCAACAATGCCGCGATTTTTGAAGCGGACGAAGCGGCGACATTCGAGCTCGGACGCTTCGACGAACATCTGAGCGTGAATTTGATAGCGCCGCTCATTCTCGCGCGCGATTTCGCCGCGCAAGTTCCGTCCGGCAGCGAAGCCGCGATCGTCAACCTGATCGATCAGCGCGTGTTCCGTCCGACGCCGCAGTTTTTCACCTATAGTGTAAGCAAATCGGCGCTTTGGGCGGCGACGCGCACCATGGCGCAGGCATTTGCGCCGTTGGGAATCAGAGTGAACGCCGTGGGGCCCGGGCCGGTCTCACCCAACCTCAACCAGGGCGAGGCGGGCTTTGCGCTGGAGGCGCGCGGCGTCCCGCTTGCCCGCGCCGTCTCTCCAGACGATGTCGCCGAGGCGGTGCTCTATCTTGCCACGGCGCGCAATGTGACAGGGCAGTTGATTGCGGTCGACGCCGGCCAGCATCTTGCCTGGAAGACGCCGGATGTGGTGGTGTAGTCGGGGCCAGGCGCGCCAATCATAGGACCATTTTTAGGCGTTTGCCAACAAATTAAGTGGTCTTTTTTACATCTAATCATTACACCAAATTGTTGTTTGCACTATCTTTCTGCTGATCTCATAAACCATTTTATCAGTCGTTTTACGGACCAAAATCGTGTCACCGCCCGAAAAGAGCACATCCAATTTAACTGACCGTTCTACCTTGCCGCCTGTTTGGCCCGCCTGCGATCCCTCTTTAGGAGGTATTATCTCTTTATAAACTTCAGGCGAGGTCATGCCTGTGTCGATGTCTAAATATGCACAGCGAGGGTGAACGCCGCCCAATTGCTGCGGCATGGCCAAAAAGGCGAAAAACGTAAAAAATATTCCGATCCCGCACAAGAGAATTGTGGCGAGCCTTGGATAATCTTCCTCGACGATTCGCACCCCCCAAGAGAGCAACTGCGACAGTAGGTCAACCATAGACCCGAGAGAGTCTCTAAACACTTTGTGTTCGATCTTCGTTATACTAGCTTTCAACGTCTCAAGCGCCTCTCGCCATCTTGGTACCGGCAGAACAAGAAGCCAGGTTGCCAAGAAAAGGATAGGCACGATCTCCTGTACTCGCGTGCCGACAAAGGGGCTCATCAAAGCGAGCAAGAACTCACAGATCCACAAGAACAAAATCGCCCATCGCGCCTTCAGTTTCCATCCAACAGGCGGGTCAAGCGACACCAGCAGCCACTCTCTCAAAATCCGCAACAGGGCGATTACAACAAAAATGGACCCGATGATTGCCCCGGCCATGATGTATTGGGAGCTCAGAGCAGGGAGCAGGCTCAGGTGGTTCAACCATGCGTATGCGCACCAAGCAATATATCCGAGGAGATACAGCGCGCCGCCGATAACCAGGGATCCATCACGCCAGTAGGCGAGCGAGTTTAGCTGCTTTTTGGCATACTCGAGTAACTGCCGGAGCAACTGCGACATTTCCATTTCGCTTTCTCCAAGGTATCGGGTCGGTCCGGATATTTGAGTGTAGGCGGGACGTTAGAGTTTGGCGAGAACGGCGTTTTACCACCAGATTTCTGCCCTGCCTTTGGGGTAACACCGAGCCTCGAAATCAACACCCGGCCGCGGTTAGCGAATGCCTGCTAGATTCAAAATCACCATCAAACTGTCAACCTTGTGCTATAAGAACGCGCTCGCGTTGTCTCTTTGTCGGGCGGCCTTGCGACGTCAATGGCGCGGTAAGGAACCCAAAGAGGCGCGACCCATTGCTCCGGGGAGATCGATGACGAAACGCATACGCAAGGCCGTTTTTCCTGTCGCGGGTCTGGGCACAAGGTTTTTGCCGGCGACCAAATCTATCCCTAAAGAAATGTTGACGATTGTCGATCGTCCCATCCTTCAGCACGTCGTCGAGGAGGCGCGCGAGGCCGGGATCGAGCATTTTATTTTCGTTACCGGACGCAACAAGGCCGTTATCGATGACCATTTCGATATCGCCTATGAGCTTGAAGAGACGCTGCAAAGGCGCGGCAAGCTCAAGGAGCTGCAGGCCTTGATCGCGGATCGTCCTGCGGCGGGTGCCACGAGCTTTACACGCCAGCAGGAGCCGCTCGGTCTTGGCCACGCGGTCTGGTGCGCGCGCGACATCGTCGGCGGCGAGCCCTTCGCCGTATTGCTGCCCGATATTGTGACGATGGCCTCGGGACCAAGCCAAACCCGTTGTCTCGCCCAATGAATCGCCGCTTATGAAAAACACGGCGGCAATATTTTGGCCGTCGAAGAAGTCCCGCCGGACGAGACCCATCGCTATGGAGTCGTCTCCATCGGCAAAGACTATGGGCAAAGCTTTGAAATCACCGGAATGGTCGAAAAGCCGCCCAAGGAAACCGCGCCGTCAAATTTTATCATCAGCGGCCGCTATGTATTGCAGCCGGAAATTTTCCCCATTCTGGAAAAAGGCGAGAAAGGCGCGGGCGGCGAAATTCAGCTCACCGACGGGATGAAGGCGCTCGCCAAGATGCAACCGTTTCACGGCGTGCGTTTCGACGGCAAGACCTATGATTGCGGGGCAATACCCGGTTTTCTGGCCGCCAATGTCGCTTTCGCGCTTGCCGATCCTGATCTTGCACTGCTGCTGAAAGAGGAGCTGAAAAAGGTCCTCGGCACGCCATAAGAGAAGGGACCTGCCTTTGCGCCGCTGGTGCGGCCAGAGCTGTGATATCATTATCACGTGAAAAATGATCTTATTCTTGCCTGCACCGGCACACACGCCGATCTTTTCAGGTGAACCCATCCAATATCGACTTGGGCTTCCGCGCAAATGTATTTGGACTATAAATAATAACTTTTGAAATACATCAATAAATCATAAGCAAATGAAAGGAAATCTGTATCTACCGCATTTTCAACAAAATATCGCCGTATTTCTGCCAGAACTTTGCCAATAGTTGGCCAATTTTAGGCTGGCTAGTCTTAACAACAAAAGCCGTATCGATCCAAGAGCTGGTAGCCAACATGACCTCCGCACCAAGTTGGGTGACGAGAGGAGATTCCAACATCAAATTGGGAGGAAGAAATGAGAAAATCGGCACTTACAGTGGCGCTTGGCTTATCTCTGGCGGCAAGCTTGGCTTTTGCGCCTCTGCCGCAAGAAGCCCGCGCCGCATCGACCCAAACGCCGTGGCAGAATCTGACCCAGTCTCAATTGACGGCGGTGTGGTGGCAATGGGCTTTAAGCATCGCTGTATCCGTCCATCCCCTCTTCGACGCTACAGGGGCCAACGCCTCCGTTGGGCAGCCGTACTCGGATCTGCTCTTCCTGGGCGGCACGTTCACGGTCACAACGTCAGGGAGTGGCGACGTGTTAGGCGAGGTAACGCGCACCATTAGCGTAAAGCAGGGCACGGCCCTCTTCTTCCCGCTCGTTAACACCGAGTTTGACAATGTCTGTTCCAGGCCCAATCTGGGTGGGAACTGTTTCGGCGCGAACAAATTCCCGAATAACTTGGGTGTCCCGGCCCTTCGGGCCGCAGCCGCCGCTACCGTCGATCCTGCAAGCGGGCTCTTTGCCCAGCTGACGCCGTGCTCCGGTGCGGCATGCACAACGTTCACTGGACCCCCTACGAGCGTACCCTTTGCCCGTTTGCAGTCTCCCCCCTTTCGCTACATTCTACCGGCAACCGACAATGTCGACCAGTTCTTCGGAGTTAACGTCAGTGGCACGGTCGCGCCCACGGTCGCAGACGGCTATTATTCGCTTATCCTCGGCACGCTTGCGCAGGGCTATTACCAGTTACAATTCGGAGGAGTACTTCCAATCAACAATGGTGCGAACACTTTTACAGAGAAGATCACCTACGACATCACCGTGACAAATTGATATGTCTATGATGTGCCTCATCAGTATGGGAAATTCGCCCAGGTTTATGCCCAACCCTAGGCAGGGCGGCGGGCCGCGCAGCAAAATGGGCCGACGCCGGTCCTGACGGCAAGGCGCCGGCCATGGTGGACCGTCAAATTACCCATGGAAAATTAGCGCCGCGCGTCTCCTCCATGCGGCGAATGATCGTGCCAACGCGGACAGCGGGGCGGCGAGGCCGAATGTGGAAACCGTTTGTGCAACTCTGTTTCGATTCGCGCGATCTCTCCCAGTTCGATCGCGTGACTGATAAGATTCCGATAGAATAGCACGGCCTTACGAACGCGGTGCCTTTCTACCGGTTCAACTCTCGGCTTCTCATCCGCGCCCATGGCACGAAACTCCTTCAATGAAGCCCTGATCCAGCTTGCCGCAGCGGCATCCTATGCTCGCGGCGGGTCGGCGCGAGCTCTTCATATTCGTCGTCTGCCGTCCAGCGGCAGATTTCATGCCCGTCCTGATCGACCAGCCTCACCGCCTCCGCCGTGACCTCCTTTATGGAGCCGCCGACCATAACCGACTCCGCCTTCGGATGTTCGCCGCGATAAAAGCTGCGGATCCCGGCATGAGCCAGGCTGCGAAAATAGTCGACATGCGGTTCGCCAGACCAGAAAGGGAATCTCTCGAGGACTTCGGGAGAGCTCGTTCCGCGCCCGGGCCA
>CAYWHF010000201.1:0-5235 GCA_964457695.1 uncultured Methylocapsa sp. | reverse complement strand
GGGACGGCCATTTAGATCGCTCAATTTCGGGGTGAGGCGTTTGGCCCCGATTTTATGTCGAAGATAGGCTATTTTCTGGCTCGCCATGCCTTCGCGGCATTGAAGGCCAAGATGGATCCGCGCAATGTCAACGGCGGCGTCTTCCTCGGTCTCAACGGCGTGGTCATCAAGAGCCATGGCGGGTCCGATGCCATCGGTACCGCGCGGGCAGTCGAGACCGCTTATGTCATGGCAAGGCACCAGCTGTTGAGTAAAATTCGCAATTCCCTGCCCTTATTGCACGAAGAGTTCCACCGCCAGCCTGGGCTCCAAAGGCAGATTGCACCGGCAGCGGCACCCTCGGAATCCTGAGCCCTCACCGCGCCGATGGATAATGTCGTGAACCAAGCATCGAAGACCAAGCTCCGCTCGGTCGTCCTAGGAGTAGGCTCTTATCTTCCCAAACGCATTGTGAGCAACGCCGATCTCGAAAAATCGCTGGACACAAGCGACGCATGGATTGTGCAGCGCACGGGAATCAGGCAGCGCCATGTCGCGTCTGAAGGCGAGCCTACCTCGAGGCTCGGGTTTTTAGCAGCCGAAGGCGCTCTCGCCGACGCGGGGATTAAGGCTTCAGACCTCGATCTCGTGATTGTCGCGACCTCAACGCCCGATCATACTTTTCCCTCGGTCGCAACCCAAATTCAAGCCTCTTTGGGCATGACGAACGGCGCGGCCTTCGACGTCCAGGCGGTTTGCTCGGGCTTCGTTTTCGCGCTCGCAACCGCCGACAAATTCCTCACCTCCGGATCGGCGAGGCGTGCCCTTGTGATCGGCGCGGAGACGTTTTCGCGGCTTCTCGACTGGACCGACCGACGGACTTGCGTGCTCTTCGGCGACGGCGCGGGCGCAGTGGTGCTCGAAGCACAGCGCGGGAATGGAACCGCGCGTGATCGCGGCGTTCTTACCTCGCAGCTTCGTTCGGACGGCCGTCACCGCGACAAGCTCTATGTGGACGGCGGGCCTTCGACGACGCAGACGACCGGCCACTTGCGGATGGCGGGAAAAGAAGTCTTTCGCCATGCGGTCGGCATGGTGACCGATGTCGTTACGCAAGCTTTCGAAGCGACCGGAACATGTGCCGGCGATCTCGATTGGTTTGTGCCGCACCAAGCCAACCGGCGCATCATCTATGCGTCGGCGGAAAAGCTAGGCATTGCGCCAGACAAAGTCGTCGTTACGGTCGATCTGCATGGGAACACTTCGGCAGCTTCAATACCGCTCGCGCTCGCGGTCGCGTGCAAAGACGGCAGGATCAAGCCGGGTGACTTGGTGATGATCGAAGCGATGGGCGGCGGTTTCACCTGGGCATCGGCGCTAATCCGCTGGTGAGTCTTGCGGCAAACGAGCGCCTCTGCAGGCGGCAGCCTTTTGCTGCGCGGAGACCAAATTCCCCTGTCCAGCGATACGCGTTTCTGGCTAAGCCGCAAACCGGTTGCGGCCTCGTGAGATTTTTGGCCCCCGGCTTTGCCTAAACGTTTTTTCGGCAAGCAATTGGGTAATACCAGCCGCCGTAAACATTGACTCGTCATCGCGAGGAGCGCAGCGACGAAGCGATCCAGGAAGCGCGCTGTGACCCCTGGATGGCGTCGCTTCGCTCGCCATGACGGCCAATCCCAACAGGTCATGATTTATGGCGGTTGGTATAAGGCTTTGCCTGGCATCGGACAAAATCCTTAGCTCTGCTCTTCGCCGTCTTCCCCGGCAAAGAGCCCGAGCTGCGTCGTTTCCCGCACGGGTTCGGATAGCCCCAAATGGCGAAAGGCATGCGGCGTCAGCACGCGCCCGCGCGGCGTGCGCTCGACGAAGCCGCGCTGGATCAAAAAAGGCTCGATAATATCTTCGATTGCATCGCGGGGTTCGGAAAGGCTCGCAGCAATCGTCTCGATCCCGGCCGGCCCGCCGCCGAACGAAAGAGCGATTGTGTTGAGGTAGCGCCGGTCCATCGTGTCGAGCCCGATCGTGTCGACATCAAGAAGCCGCAGCGCCTTATCGGCGATGTCTCTGGTAATCTCCGCCGCTTCGCCGACGACCGCAAAATCGCGAACCCTGCGCAAGAGTCTTCCTGCAATGCGCGGCGTGCCGCGCGCGCGCCGCGCGATTTCATTAGCGCCATCGTCCGAAATTTCGACTCCAAGCACGCGCGCATTGCGCCGCACGATTTTTTCGAGCTCCTCGACCGTATAAAATTCGAGTCTCAGAGGAATGCCAAACCGGTCGCGCAGCGGCGTCGTCAAAAGACCGGCTCTTGTCGTCGCGCCAATCAAGGTGAAGCGCTTTAGGGGAAGTTTTATGGAGCGCGCGCCCGGCCCCTCGCCAATCATGAGATCGAGCTGAAAATCCTCCATTGCGGGGTAGAGGATTTCCTCGATCGCCGGGTTGAGCCGGTGAATTTCGTCGATGAAGAGCACATCGCGCTCTTCGAGTCCGGTGAGCTGGGCGGCGAGGTCGCCCGCCTTGGCGATGACCGGCCCAGAGGTCGAATGGAATGTGGCGCCAAGCTCGCGGGCGACGATCTGGGCAAGGGTCGTCTTGCCGAGCCCCGGCGGGCCGACAAAGAGCACATGATCGAGCGCCTCGCGCCGGGCGCGTGCCGCCTCGATAAAAACCTTGAGATTATTCCGGAGCGCCTCCTGGCCGGTGAAATCCGCTAGAGCCTGCGGACGAAGCGTCGCCTCCGCGTCTTCGCCGCGCTTTTCCGGGGTAACGAGGCGAGGACTTGCTGGCATCGGCTGCTGCCTTATCTTAAGATTCTTTCATAGTTGAGTCGTTCGCGACTGGCAATTTTTGGCACATATCGCATCTAAGTTAGGAACAACCATGTGACTGCTGCAAAGACCGGGAACAAAATAGCAGCCGACCAGAGCATATAGGGGAAGAAACCCGGCAGCTTTGCCCCGGCGCACCTCGCTATCGCATAAACCATAAAATTCGGCGCGTTGCCGATATAGGTATTGGCACCCATAAATACCGCCCCGAGCGAGATCGCCGCCAAGGTTTTAGCATGCGGGCCCATAAGCGCCGATGGGTCGCCGCCGGCGAGTTCGAAAAAAACAAGATATGTCGGCGCATTGTCGAGGTACGAGGAGAGAAGCCCTGTCGCCCAGAAATAGACCGCGGCATTGGGCGTTCCGTCCGCCCGCGTAAGCATCCCGATGACTGGCGCGAAGGGGCCATTGGTGCCGGCATGAAGCATCGCCATCACCGGAATGATGCAAACAAAAATGCCGGCGAAAAGAATGGCGACTTCCCGGATCGGCTCCCAATCAAAACCATTCGCCGCGCGAATCCCCGGTTTCGTGAGCCGTAGCGAGGCGAAGCCCACCACGATCATAGTCAGCTCGCGACCTAGGTTCTGAAGCTCAATCCTTGTTCCAAGGACTTCAACGGCGAGGCCCGGCTGCCAGATTCCGCTTGCGACGACGGCGGAGATGGCGGCGCCAATCAGCGCCAGATTGGCAAGACCTGCGATTTTCAGTTTCGTGGCGGCCGTTTGACCAAGAGGCGGTCGTTCTTCGCGCCCATAAAAATAGGAGTCGATGAGAAAGAAGATGGCAAGCAACACGCCGGCTGCAAACAGAGTCTGCGGCCATAGGCTTCGCGCGGTCCAAAAGAAATCGACCCCATGCAGGTAGCCTAGGAACAGCGGCGGGTCGCCGAGCGGCGTCAACACCCCGCCGATGTTCGAGACAAGAAAAATAAAGAAAACCACCACATGCGCATACTGCTTGCGCGCGCCATTTGCGCGAAGAAGCGGCCGGATCAGGATCATCGAGGCGCCGGTTGTTCCCACGATGCCGGCGATGAGCGTGCCGAACGCGAGGACGCTCGTGTTGGCGATCGGCCTGCCTTTGAGCTTGCTCTCGACCAAGACGCCTCCGGCCGCGGTATAGAAAGCAAAGAGCATGAGTATGAAGGGCAGATATTCGAGCGCCATGCAGCGCACGAAGTCTGCCGCTGTTTTGGACGGGCCAGCGGCCGCACAAAGACTGATCAGCGTCAGACCGGCCCAAAAAGCGGCTGCCTTCTCATAGTGGATGTGCCACCATTCCTTGACCACGAGCGGTCCAAGCGCGATCGACAGCAACATGCCGGCAAAGGGCAGCGCGAATGGCCAGGGCAGTGCCGCACCATCGCTCCCGGCCGCCCCAGCGGGCGCAGCCACTGCCAGCGATCCGGGCGCGACCGCAAAAAATATGGCGGAGGCCGTTGCCGCGCGTTTTGCCAATAAAGCTGCCATGCCAGGCCGCGCGCTATGGTTCATCATGCGGCTTTGTTATAGAGTAGAAATCTATGCCCCGACAGGGCGAGAATTTGAATGTAGCCCGGCGTCATTGGCCTTGACCAGACGGGGCCGGCATTTTGCGGCGGCTTCTTCCGCATCTTGCGTGAATGTGACCACTATGATCGTTTTGGCTTCAATCATCTTAGGTCTCGTCTGCGGGCATGTCACGGTCAGCGTGTGCGAATCGTTATTTCATCGAACGATCCAACATGCCGGCCCCAACTTACGCCATTGGTATGAGAAAGCGGGGTTTTCCGGTCAAGCCGTGCTCGATGCGTGGTATTCGCATCATGTGGTTCACCACTTTCTCACATTTAGAGCCAATCATGTCACCCAGTTTGGCAGCGATGAAGAGCGGGAAAGGCTCAATTCGCGCCTGAAAACACGGCGCGCCAACGACATCATCGAATGCAGATACGGCGTCATTCTGGGCAGTAAACCGAAGAGCTACTTAAAGTACGTTGCGCCGACATTGCCTATCTTCGTGTCCCTGTGTTGCTTCGGGGGAGGCTGGTTTACGGTTGGCGCATGCGTGCCCTTTTGTTTATGGCCGCTTCTCGCGCAATTCGTTCACCCATATCTGCACATGCCTTATGACTCAGTGATCGATCGGGGGTCAGTTGTGATCCGGGTTTTGGCGCGAACGGCCTATTTCAAATATCTGGCCCGGCATCACTGGCTGCACCATCGCTATACAAGCTGCAACTACAATCTCCTTTTGGGCGGCGATTACCTTTTGGGCGTCCACAGAGCGGCGACCGCGCAAGACATCGCTGAAATGCACGCTATCGGGCTTTGGACTGGCGCCACTCGTCGTGGTGAGCTAATTGGCCCCATGCAGAACAGGGCATAAACCGCACGATCATGATGCCGCAGCCAGCCGGCGGCATCGCCGATCTGCTGGCGCGCGG
>CAYWHF010000200.1:3962-5238 GCA_964457695.1 uncultured Methylocapsa sp. | reverse complement strand
ATGCGCCGATGTTGCCGCTCGCGAGTTGCACGGCCGGCAAGTGCAACTGCCGATATCGGCATTTCCAGGACCGAAGCGGGCCGCCGCGGCGCGACTCGGACATCATTGGTCCGCGCATGGGCTGGGCGGGGCGCGAGCGGCGCATCGTTCACGGCCGGCGCAGGATCACAGGCAGGCTGTTGCTAACCGGAGCCAGCCCACCATAAACGGACGAAAAGGAAGCGACGCAATTCAACTGACGCGTCGCCAAAGACCCAAAGAGCTGCCTTATTTCGGTGACGATCGAACTCCGCGAACATGCGCTTGCGCGTGCCGCAAGAGTTTTGCGAGAGAACGGCGCGACGCCGGCGCAAATGAAGGTCGGCATTCAGCTCGCGATGGGAAAGTCAAAACCCGCTATCGCGGATGCGCTTGGCGTCGAGCCTTCCTCAGTCGCAAGTTTCGCCAAAAAACTTTATCAGACCCTCGACATTCACAATTCGACCGAGCTTGCCGCCAAAATTTGGCTTGGCGAAGACCGCAACGAAGCACATGGATGTCAGCTGCCGCGGCAACGGGCCTTGCGTGGCATCTCCGCCCCCACCCACAAACGAATCACACATCCCTAAAAGTGAAGGGCGAGAGGCTGCGCATGGTTTCGTCGACGTGGAGCGGGCGCATGGCAGGCGGCGCCGCCCGCTGCGGGCAGAGAGGGCGGTCGCACAGACGGCAGTTGATGCCAATCGGCGTCGCATCCATAGCATTAAAATCGAGCCGCTTCGCATAGACGAGGCGCTTTGCATATTTGATCTCGCAGCCAAGCCCGATCGCAAAGCGCGGCTCGATGGCGCCATATGGCGCGAGTGCGCGGCGCACCGTGCGCGCGATCGAAAACCATTGCGTGCCATCGGGAAGCTCGATGATTTGCGTCAATATTTTTCCGGGCTCCGCGAAGGCCGCGTGAATATTCCAAAGAGCGCAGGTGCCGCCGGAATGGGCAAAGGGAAAACGGCCCGAAGAAAAGCGCTTTGAAACATTTCCAGCCATATCGACGCGGATTAAGAAGAACGGCACGCCGCGCGCGGTTGGCCGCGCAAGCGTCGTTAAGCGATGCGCCACCTGCTCGAAACTCGCCCCGAAACGCGCGGCCAAAAGTTCGATGTCGTAGCCCGCAAGCTCGGCGGCCTCCAAGAAACGGCCGTAGGGCATCATCACAGCTCCGGCAAAATAATTGGCAAGCGTGACACGCAGCAGAGGGCGGGTTTGCTCATGAGTTGGTTCGAGCCTTGCCACGATT
>CAYWHF010000200.1:0-3952 GCA_964457695.1 uncultured Methylocapsa sp. | reverse complement strand
GAGGTTCTGCAGCACGATCACGGGGTTGCCTGACGCGATTTCGGTCAGGAGATCCCCATATTGGCTTAACGCGAGCTGATAGGCGGCCTGAAAAATCCGGCCGGGCGGCTCGACGGCTTCCGAGATCATCAAGTGGCGGCGGTGATGGTCATACCAGCGCAGCCTTCCGCTCATCACGTCGAGCGGCAGGATCCGGATGCGGATCCCATGGCGCGCGCGCAGATGCTCGCTGAGCGCATGCAAAAGATCATCGCCCGAAGACGCAATATCGGCCGCAAGAGTCTCGGCGGCCTGTTCGAGTTCCGCAAAATGGTTGCGCGCGTCGTGCAGAATGGCGCGCAGACGATCGATCGGGCTTTCGCTCAAGACCGGTTCGGCGCGGTCGCGGTCGGTTCCTGCAAACACCCCTGCTTCGCTTGCCTCCCGCGCGGCTGCATAGGCCCGGTAAAGCCGCGCCATGGCGGCGACGAGGGCTGGCGAATTTTCGGCCGCGTCGCGCACTTCCGCGCGGGGAACCGCCGCCTCGCGAAACAGCGGATCGGCGAGAATTTGTTCGATCTCGCCTGCCGACTGTTCCCCTTCGCCCTCGATAAAGTCGCGCGGGTCTACCCCATAGGCGGCGGTCAGGCGGATCAGGATCTGCACCGTGATCGGGCGCTGATTGCGCTCCATCAAATTCAGATAGCTTGGGGAAACGTCGAGCTCGGCGGCCATGCCCGCTTGGGTGAGCTGGCGTTCTCTGCGCAGACGCTTGAGCCTTGCGCCGGCATAGATTTTACGCGGGGATGCGGCCATGGTTTCGGGCAGAAAAGTTTTTACAAGTAGACAAGTTTACAATGTATAGATGTTACATTACAACTTCAATTCGCCCAGCAGGGATTGCCCGGACCAAAATTCTTTCATATGTCACATTGCAGCAGAAATTTCCGCCCGGCTGGCAGGTTTTGCCAACCGCTGTGGGTGATGCTGTCAATCCCTTTTAAATACCGTACTCAAAGAGCAAAACGGGCAAAGCCATTCGCTTTGCAGCAAAGACAAGGCGCGCGCGATGACCTACCAAAGCCAGATCCGGGAGCCCGGACAGACCAAGGAATATCAAAGCCATATTGCCGAGGCAAAGCAGCTCGTCGAAAGCAAAAACGGTTCATGGGACGGCATCAACCCTGAGTCCGTGGCAAGAATGCGCCTGCAGAACCGCTTCCGCACGGGTCTCGATATCGCCAAATACACCGCCGCCATCATGCGCAAGGACATGGCGGCCTATGACGCCGATCCCGCCCTTTATACCCAGTCGCTCGGCTGCTGGCACGGCTTTATCGCCCAGCAGAAGATGATCGCCATCAAGAAGCATTTCGGCTCGACCGAGCGGCGCTATATCTATCTCTCGGGCTGGATGGTCGCTGCGCTGCGCTCCCAGTTCGGCCCCCTGCCGGATCAGTCCATGCATGAGAAGACAAGCGTGCCGGCGCTGATCGAAGAGATTTACACTTTTTTGCGCCAGGCCGATGCCCGCGAGCTCGGCGGCTTGTTCCGCGCGATCGACGCCGCGCGCAAGGCGGGAGACAGCGCCAAAGAGCGCGAGCTGCTCGCGGCCGTAGACAATTTTAAGACCCATATCGTGCCGATCATCGCCGACATTGATGCGGGGTTCGGCAATGCGGAAGCGACCTATCTGCTCGCCAAGAAGATGATTATGGCGGGCGCCCGTTGGCTGCCGAGCGGAAACACAGTCTTCCGAGAAAACACATAGAGCCCCCCGGCACGGCAGGGGCCGGGGCCGAAGGAGTGCTTCCTCGCAAGGGTGCGCGGGGGCCGCTAGGCTTTCTCCGGCGTCGGCGTCGATGACGGCGTTATTTGTACGCGCACGGATTCGCTGGGCGCAGGCCTCACCCAGCAGATCGCCGTCAGCCACGAGCCGGGCGATCTCGGCGATCAGTACAACAGTTTTCTCGACTGCGAAGAAGTTGCGCCCGGCGATGTCCGCAACGGGGAGGTGCTCATCAACCGGGGCGGCAAGCTCATGCGGCCGAAGCGGCTTGCCAGCAACCTCTATCAGTTCCGCCCCGGCACGGGCCCAGACCGTTGCGTGCTCGATTCCATCGCCTCGCTGCAAAACGGCGCCGATCTGTTGTGGATCGAAACCGAAAAGCCGCATGTGGAACAAATCGCCAGCATGATGGTCCGAATTCGCGCGGTCATCCCCAATGCCAAGCTGGTTTACAACAATTCGCCGTCCTTCAACTGGACGTTAAACTTCCGCCAGCAGGTCTATGATGCCTGGAAGGCCGAAGGCAGGGATGTCTCCGAATATGACCGCTTGGCCCTGATGAGCGTCGAGTATGACGGCACGCCTTTGGCCGTTGAGGCCGACGAGCGCATCCGTACCTTCCAGGCGGACGGGGCAAAGCGCGCTGGCATCTTCCACCACCTCATCACGCTTCCGACCTATCATACGGCGGCCTTGTCGACCGACAGTCTGGCGCAAAGATATTTTGGTGCGGAAGGCATGCTCGGCTATGTCCGCGACATCCAGCGCCACGAAATCCGCGAAGGCATCGCCTGCGTAAAACATCAGAACATGGCGGGCACCGACATCGGCGACGATCACAAGGAATATTTTGCGGGCGAAGCGGCGTTGAAGGCGGGCGGGGTTCACAACACGATGAACCAGTTCGGCTAAAAGCCGGTTCTTTCATTGAGACCGTAGACATGGCGGCCCGGAGTGCGATGCTTCGGGCCGCCGTGCCATGTCGCGATGGTTTCGCCATGCGGCGCGCAATGTGACGGGCCAGATGATTGCGGTCGACGCCGTGCGTGGAAGACGCCCGGCGTGGAGTTGTCGGCGGCCGCATCGCGGGACAAAGCTTGCTGAGAATTCCCGACCTCTCCCAATAGAAAAGTCTTCGGAGCGTTGATTACGTTCACGTCCCAATCTGATTGGGCTCGTACGCCGACATTTTCGATCATACGATTGCAAATACCGCTTTCTTATGTAAAATTAGCGCGTTTTACGAACTAAAATTAAGCAAGCCTATGGCGCAACAAAAGGGGAGACAGTCATGAACGGGGACGAGACGCTTGATATTGAACTCGGCGAGGTTTTGTTCGAAAACGAGGAGCAGCTCGCGCAAAAGATTGCCGAAGCCATTTCCGAAAAGATTGGTGCTGCCGACGCAGCCAGGAGGCTTGCTGAGGACAGAGGCGAAAAAATTTACCAGCCAATGTGCCCAGCCCTCCGCGACGCCCATCCCAAGGCGCATGGTTGTGTTGAGGCCGAGTTTCGCGTCGAGGATAATTTGCCGCCCCATCTGGCGCAGGGCGTTTTCCAACCAGGACGAACCTATCAAGCTTACATCCGATTTTCGAACGGCGACGCCGATCCTGAGCGGGATGACGCCAAGGGAGACGCCAGAGGCATGGCAATCAAGCTGCTTGGCGTGCCGGGCGATAAGATCTTGGCGGACGAGCGTGAAGCCTCAACACAAGACTTCATTATGATCAACCATCCCATTTTCATGGTCGACGATCCCGCCCATTACCTTGAGCTGATTCAGGCGACCGGCAGCTCGAATCCCCTCGCAAGGGCAGAACAACTCCACGCGCTCGGTCTTAAGGGCGCCCTCATAGCGCTTGCTGTGACCTCGTCGACAATCAGCAGTCCATTCCAAACGCGCTATTGGTCAATGGTCCCCTATAGGCTCGGCGACCCGCCGCACAAGCAGGCGATCAAATTCTCCGCACGGCCTTGCCTTCCCGAGGATACGACCGTTCCGGATGGTGCTGACCAAGACTATTTACGGGAAACGATGATCAAACAGCTCGCCGAGATGGAAGCGCAATTTGACTTCGAGGTCCAGCCCCGCACGTCGCCGAGCATGAGCGTCGAGAAATCGACGGTGGAGTGGAAAGAAGAAGACGCTCCGTTCATCAAGGTGGCCACGATTATGATTCC
>CAYWHF010000199.1:0-5254 GCA_964457695.1 uncultured Methylocapsa sp. | reverse complement strand
ACCGCAACAACCGCTTGAAAAAGCTGATGGAATTGCACGCGCCCGACGTGATCGTGCGCAACGAGAAACGAATGCTGCAAGAAGCAGTCGACGCGCTGTTCGACAACGGCCGGCGCGGGCGGGTCATTACAGGGGCCAACAAGCGGCCATTAAAGTCGCTGGCCGACATGCTTAAGGGAAAGCAGGGCCGGTTCCGGCAAAATTTGCTTGGCAAACGTGTCGACTATTCCGGCCGTTCGGTCATTGTCGTCGGGCCCGATCTCAAACTCCATCAATGCGGCTTGCCTAAGAAGATGGCCCTCGAACTCTTCAAACCCTTCATCTATTCGCGGCTTGATGCAAAAGGATTGTCGGCCACCGTCAAGCAAGCCAAGAAGCTCGTCGAAAAGGAAAAGCCCGAAGTCTGGGATATCCTCGATGAAGTCATTCGTGAGCATCCGGTCATGCTGAACCGGGCGCCGACGCTCCACCGTCTCGGCGTTCAGGCTTTTGAACCGAAATTGATCGAGGGCAAGGCGATCCAATTGCATCCGCTTGTTTGCGCCGCGTTCAACGCCGATTTCGACGGCGACCAGATGGCGGTGCATGTGCCCCTGTCTATCGAGGCGCAGCTCGAAGCCAGGGTGTTGATGATGTCGACCAACAACATTCTTCACCCCGCCAATGGCCAGCCGATCATTGTGCCGTCGCAGGATATTGTGCTTGGCCTTTACTACCTTTCGCTGATGCGCGACGGGGAGCCCGGCCAGGGGATGTTGTTTGCGAATATGGGCGAAATCGAGCACGCATTGCATGCCAAAGTGATTAGCGTGCATTCGCGGATCAAGGGCAGGGCATGGACCTATGGCAACGATGGCGAGCGGCAGGCAAAAATGTTCGATACCACGCCTGGCCGGATGATGCTCGGCAAGCTGCTTCCGCGCAACCAAAAGATTCCCTTCGAAGTCGTGAACAAGCTCATGACGAAGAAAGAAATCTCCAACATGATCGACATCGTCTACCGCAATTGCGGGCAGAAGGAGACCGTCATCTTTTGCGACCGGATCATGGCGCTTGGATTTCTCGAAGCCTTCAAGGCCGGAATTTCCTTCGGCAAGGACGATATGGTTGTCCCGGAGACCAAGCCGCGTATTATCTCTGACACAAGTGCGCTCGCCAAGGAGTATGAGCAGCAATACAATGACGGGCTGATCACCCAAGGCGAAAAATACAACAAAGTCGTCGATGCCTGGGCCAAATGCTCGGACAAACTCGCCGAGGAGATGATGGCTCATATTTCGACGGTCCAGAAAGACGAGAACGGCCGCGATAAGCCCATCAACTCGATCTATATGATGTCGCATTCGGGTGCGCGCGGCTCGCCGACTCAGATGAAGCAGCTCGCCGCGATGCGCGGGTTGATGGCGAAGCCGTCGGGCGAAATCATCGAGAGCCCGATCATTTCGAACTTCAAAGAAGGTCTAACCGTGCTCGAATATTTCAATTCGACGCATGGCGCACGGAAAGGTCTCGCCGACACCGCCCTGAAGACCGCGAATTCAGGTTATTTGACACGCCGGCTTGTCGACGTCGCTCAGGACTCGATCATTACCGCGACTGACTGCGGATCGAACAACGGAATCCGCATGCGGGCCATTATCGACGCAGGCCACATCGTTGCCTCTCTGGCGATGCGTATCCTTGGCCGCACGGCGGCGGAGGATTTGAAAGACGCCGACAGCAAGCTCATCGTGGCATCTGGCGAAATGATTGAAGAACGCCATATTGACCGGATCAACGCCGCGGGAATTCAGGAAGTTAGGATTCGTTCGGTCTTGACCTGCGAGGCCAAGAACGGCGTGTGCTGCAAATGTTATGGCCGGGATCTTGCCCGGGGGACGCCGGTCAATATGGGTGAGGCCGTCGGCGTGATCGCCGCGCAGTCGATCGGCGAGCCGGGTACCCAGTTAACCATGCGCACCTTCCATATTGGCGGCGCGGCGCAAATCGCCGATCAATCCTTCATCGAGTCGAATTTCGACGGCGTCGTGCGGATTCGCAATAGGCATGTTGCACGCAACAGCGAAGGCGACCTGATGGTCATGGCACGCAATGTCGCGATTGTGATCGAGGGGCCAGGCGGCACAGAACGCGCCGTTCACAGAATTCAATATGGCGCGAGGCTCCGGGTCGATGAAGGCGATAAAATCAAGCGCGGTCAACGCATCGCCGAGTGGGATCCCTACACGCGCCCGATCCTGACCGAAGTCGATGGGACCGTTGGGTTCGAGGACCTCGTGGAGGGGGCATCGATGACCGAAACGATCGACGAGGCGACAGGCATCGCCAAGCGCCTGGTGATGGACTGGCGCCTTAACCAGCGCTCGGCGACATTGAAACCGGCGATCGTGATCAACACCCGCGAGGGTAAGATTGCCAAGCTGCCGCGTGGCGGCGAGGCGCGCTATGTCTTGCCGGTGGACTCGATTATCGCTGTCGACCCAGGCGGCAAAGTAAAGGCTGGAGATATTGTCGCGCGTATTTCGATGGAATCGGCAAAAACGCGCGACATCACCGGGGGCCTGCCGCGCGTCGCCGAATTGTTCGAGGCGCGCCGGCCAAAGGATCATGCGATTATTGCCGAGGCTTCCGGCACAGTGCAATTCGGACGCGACTACAAAAATAAGACTCGCCTATCGATCGTTTCAAACGAGGAGGGCGCCGAGCCCATCGAATATCTCATTCCTAAGGGCAAGCACATCCACCTCCAGGACGGTGACGTTATCGAAAAGGGTGATTACATCGTCGACGGAAATCCGGCGCCGCACGACATTTTGGCAATCAAAGGCGTTGAGGAACTCGCTGCCTATCTCGTCAATGAGATTCAAGAAGTCTACCGGCTGCAAGGTGTCAGTATTAATGACAAGCATATCGAGGTGATCGTCCGGCAAATGCTGCAGAAGATCGACATCGTCGAACCCGGAGGCACCGAGTTTCTGCCGGGCGAACAGGTCGACCGGGTTGAACTCGACGAAGCCAACGCCTTGGCGCTTGCGGAGGGCAAGAAACCGGCATCAGGAACGCCTGTGCTCCTCGGCATTACCAAGGCCTCGCTGCAAACGCGCTCGTTTATCTCGGCTGCTTCCTTCCAGGAAACAACCCGGGTTCTGACGGAGGCTGCCGTCAACGGTAAGGCAGACCGTTTGGAAGGGCTGAAAGAGAACGTCATTGTCGGCCGCCTCATCCCTGCAGGGACAGGCGCAGCGATGTCCAAGATGCGCCGTGTGGCGAACATACGCGATCAGATGATTTTGGCGGAGAAAGCCGAAAGCGCGGCTGTGGCCGATCAAGCTTTGCTGCCGCGACCGGAAAAAATGCCGGCGGGAAAATAAGACGGCCGGCTGCGCGGTTCGAAATTTAGCCGGGTTGCGGGGCCGACGGATCGCGCCTTAGACTTGCCTGATGTTCGACAGTCTCTACCAATCCTTCGAGGACCGGGCAGATCCTTCGGATGGAGCTCCGAGGGTCGCGGCCTTGCGGGCCGAGCTTGCCCGCCTCGCGCTCGATGGTTTTCTCGTACCGCGTGCGGACGAGCACCAGAATGAATATGTGGCTCCTTGCGAGGAGCGTCTCGCATGGCTTTCGGGTTTTACCGGTTCGGCTGGCCTTGCGATCGTGCTCAAAGAGCACGCTGCAATCTTTGTTGATGGCCGGTATGCGCTCGCAATCAAAGATCAAGTAGACCAAACGGTCTTTGCAACTCTGGCATTGACCGAGACAAGCCCTCAAAGCTGGCTCGAATCCCAACTGACCCGCGGAATGCGGCTCGGTTACGATCCTTGGCTGCATACGCCATCTCAATTGGAACGCTTTTCAGGAACGGCGCAAAAGGCCGGCGCGGAACTCGTGCCCGTGGAGCCCAATCCAATTGACGCCCTATGGACCGGGCGGCCTTCGGCTCCGCTTGGCAAAATCGCGCTGCATGGACGCCAATTTGCGGGCGAAACCGCTAAGCGGAAACTCGCCCGCGTCGCCGCTGCGCTCGGTACCAACGATGCGCTGCTGGTCAGCGACCCGCATGCGGTCGCCTGGGTTTTCAACATTCGCGGCCATGATGTCGCGCATACGCCGCTGCCGCTCAGCTATGCTTTAATCTTTAAAGACGCCGAGCCGCGTCTTTATGCCGATGGGGGCAAGCTCGACAAACGCACGCGCGATACGCTCTCCACCCTCGCCGGCATCAAGGAGCCAACATGCCTCGCGCGCGATCTTGACGCTCTGGGCCGGGAAGGCAAGCGGCTCTTGTTCGATTCTGCGACGGTGCCGGCCAAGCTTGCATCGATCTTCAACGACGCGGGAGGCAGTTGCGAATTCGGCACCGACCCGATCGGGGCGATGAAGGCGTGCAAGAATGAAACCGAGCTCGAAGGCGCGCGAAAAGCACATTTACGCGATGGCGCGGCGCTGGTGCGCTTTCTGCACTGGTTTGCACTCCATGCGCCTCGCGGAAAACTAACCGAAATTGATGCTGCCTTGGCTCTCGAAACGTTTCGCCGCGACACGCATAAGCTGAAAGATATTTCATTTCCGACGATTTCCGCGGCCGGCGCGAACGCCGCAATTCCGCATTATTGCGTGACGGACAAGACCAACGCCAATATCCGCAAAGGTATTTTTCTCATCGATTCGGGCGGCCAGTATGAAGACGGCACGACCGACGTCACGCGCACGTTTGCCGTCGGCAAGCCAACCGCGTTGATGCGCGATCGATTCACGCGTGTCCTCAAGGGCCATATCGCCATTGCCCGCGCGGTTTATCCCAAAGGCACAACGGGTGCGCAAATTGATGCGCTGGCGCGCGTCTTCTTGTGGCGGGCGGGTCTCGATTTCGGCCATGGCACGGGCCATGGCGTCGGCTCTTATCTCTCGGTGCATGAAGGCCCGCAGCGGATTTCCAAGTGTGGTAATGCCGTCCTCGAAGCCGGCATGATCCTCTCCAACGAGCCGGGCTACTACCGCGCCGGACACTGGGGGATCAGAATCGAAAATCTGATTGTGGTCGAGCGAAGACCCATCGCGGGGGAGGAGCATGAGATGCTGGGGTTTGAAACGCTGACCCTTGCGCCGATCGATCTTGCGCTCATCGAGCCAAGACTTCTCGACGATGAGGAAATCGCTTGGCTTGACGCCTATCACGCGCGGGTGCGGCAGAAAATTTCGCCCCTCGTCCCGCCAGGGGTGCGCCGTTTGCCGCAACGTGCCACCCCGCCCCCTT
>CAYWHF010000198.1:0-5274 GCA_964457695.1 uncultured Methylocapsa sp. | reverse complement strand
CCGGGGTCATGGGCCGGCGCGGGCCCCCGTCAAGGGGTTCGGCAGGGGGGGGGGGATGGGTCAGAACAGGATTTTCCCGCCCGAAACGTTTCTTGCAAAGCATGACGAGCGGTATAGGCCAAAAGACGTCGCCGATGCGTTGAAGAAACAAGGCCTGTGGCGGGAAGACGGGCAAGCCGCCGCCTCCAGCAAATGAGCAACTCCTCGAAAGGACGCCCTATTGACGGCTAGCTGGCATCGAAAGAATCCTGCATGATTGTCGAAACCGGCCATTACGCGCTTGTTCTTGCCTTGGCGCTCGCCATCGTCAATTCCATTTTGCCGATTTGGGGCAGCATCGCGCGGGATGAACGTCTGATGGCCGTTGCTCCTCCCGTGGCGATCGCTGGCTTCGGACTCGTGGCCTATGCCTACTTCGCCCTGACCATGGCCCATGCGGCCTCGGACTTCTCGCTTCTTAACGTCGTCGAGAACTCGCATTCCGCCAAGCCGCTCATCTACAAAATCACCGGTGTCTGGGGAAACCACGAAGGCTCGATGCTTTTGTGGGTGCTGGTGCTTTCGCTGTTTGCGGCTCTCGTTGCGTCTTTTTCGCAGTCGATGCCTTCCGACATGCGCGCGAATGTGCTCGGCGTCCAATCCTTTATCGCCGCTGCCTTTCTCCTCTTCATCCTTCTGACATCGAACCCTTTTGCCAGGCTCGCCGCACCCCCAATCGAAGGCAAGGATCTCAATCCAATCCTCCAGGACCCAGGCCTCGCCATCCACCCGCCGCTGCTTTATCTCGGCTATGTCGGCCTTTCGATCACTTACTCTTTTGCCGCGGCCGCATTGATTTCTGGGCGCCTCGATGCGGTCTTTGCGCGTTTCGTGCGGCCATGGACCTTGATCGCCTGGATTGCGCTCACTCTCGGAATTGCGATGGGCTCTTATTGGGCCTATTACACGCTCGGCTGGGGCGGTTTTTGGTTCTGGGACCCGGTCGAGAATGCCTCCCTAATGCCTTGGCTCGCCGCGACCGCCCTTTTGCATTGCACGGCGGTCATGGAAAAACGGGAGGCCCTAAAAATCTGGACGATTTTTCTTTCGATCCTTGCCTTTTCCTTGTCTCTCGTTGGAACGTTTCTGGTCCGCTCCGGCGTTTTGACTTCCGTTCACGCTTTTGCGAGCGACCCGATGCGGGGGGTCTTCATCCTCGCAATTCTCGTCGTCTTCATTTGCGGATCGTTTGCCCTGTTCGCACTGCGCGCGGGCCATCTGAAACAGGGCGGCCTCTTCGCGCCGGTCTCGCGCGAGGGCGCGCTCATCCTCAACAATCTCATCTTGACCGCTTGCTGCGCCACGGTTTTCATCGGCACAATCTATCCCCTCGCGCTCGAAGCCGTGACGGGAGAAAAAATTTCCGTGGGTCCGCCCTTTTTCAACCGGACTTTTGTGCCTTTATTCATTCCGTTATTTCTCCTGATGCCGGTTGGGCAGCTGCTGCCATGGAAACGCGGCGACCTCGCGGGCGTCATGCAAAGACTTCGCGCCGCGTTTGGCGCTGCGCTCGTCTTCGCGGCGCTGGTTGCCGCCTGGCACGGTGGGCCCGCCGTTAGCGTTGTCCTCGCCGGCGTCGCCTTTTACCTTAGCCGGGGCCTCTTTTTTGGTCCTCGCCGGGGCATGTTTGGCGGCGGCATGCGCTTTGCCCCGCAAAGGATGCTGGGAATTCCGCGCCACGCATATGGGACTGCCTTTGCCCATGCCGGTATCGCAGTCACCTTGCTTGGCCTTGCCGCAACCGGCTGGGGCGCCGAAAAAATCACGGCTCTGAAGCCCGGAGACGAGCTCGCAATCGGCCCATACCAGCTGAGCTTCGAGAGCATCGCGCCGCGCAACGGCCCGAACTATACCGAGCTCGTTGGCCACACCCTCATCCGCAAGAGTGGCGCGCTCGTTGCGGCAATCGAACCCTCGTCGCGCTTTTACCCGGTGCGCGGCATGACGCGATCCGAGGCGGGCATCGCAACCCTTGGCCTCGGCCAGGTCTATATGAGCATTTCCGATGTCACGCCGGAGGGCGTGGCAAGCGCGCGCATTTTTTGGCGGCCGCTTGTCGCCTTAATATGGATAGGAGCCCTGATCATGGCCTTCGGCGGATGCCTGTCTCTGAGCGACCGCAGCTTCCGCTTCGGTGTTGCGCGCCGCGCCAGCAAGGTGCGTGCGGTTCGCCCGCAGCCGGCGGAATAACTGTCATGAAGGCCGCGCGCGTTGCCCTCGTCGCCTGTTTGTTGCTGCTGCCGCCGCTTGGAGCCAGAGCAGTTCAGCCCGACGAAATCATGGCCGACCCGAAATTGGAGGCCCGGGCAAGAAGCCTTTCCGCGCAATTGCGCTGCATGGTCTGCCAAAATGAATCGATTGACGAATCGCATGCGGATCTTGCCCGCGATCTGCGGCTCCTTGTCCGCGAGCGGCTTGCTTCCGGGGATAGCGACGATCAAATCCGCGCATTTCTTACCCACCGCTATGGCGATTTTGTTCTGCTGAAACCCCCATTTAAACCGGAAACCTGGCTGCTTTGGACGGCTCCGTTCCTCATCCTTCTGGCTGGCGGTATTTTCATTGTCCTTGCTCGCCGGCGGGATTCCAGCCAAACGCCTTCAGATCGCTTGACCGAAACCGAACATGCAAAGCTTAACGCCATGCTTGAAGAGGACGGGCACTGACGGCAATATTGCGTAGCTAAGCGCGCCTAAGGGAAAGGAAGCTCGGGCCATGCACACGCTCAGGCAATTCAAGAAAGGGGAGATTCTGTTTGGCCAAGGCGATGCAAGCGATCGCGCGTATCTGTTGAGACACGGAGAATTCGAAGTTTGGCGCGAAATCGGCACGCACTCGGTTTTGCTTGGGCATGTCCGGCAAGGAGAGTGGCTTGGCGAAATGGGTATCATAGAAAACCGCAAAAGAAGCGCCACGGCGCTGGCCAGCGAGAACGGCGAAGTCGATGTTTTGACCGCTCAGCAGTTTCTGGAACGGGTGAGCCGCGATCCCGCGCTGGCGCGCGATTTGATTTTGCGGCTGAGCATTCGGCTGAGGGACATGGAGGACAAGATCTCTGAAGACCTCCTCGGCTATTCGCAGGACCATTCCCAGGGCGGGACGAATCAAACAACGCCGGATTCAAACAGCGCCGATAATTCCGCGATCTCGATCGCTGCTGAAAGTAAAGAATTGCGAGCCCTTATCGGGGAAACGCCTCTCCCTGTCGCCAGACTGCCATTTCTGATCGGCCGGGTTCCAGCCGAGGGGGAACCCATGCCTGCGCGCGCCCCGGATCTGCTCATTAAGGACGACATGCCATTCCGTCTGTCACGCCAGCACTTTTTGCTCGCGCGCAGTGCCGGCGGGTACCGTGCATCAGACCTCGGAAGCACGCTTGGAACAATCGTGAACGGCCAAGCGATCGGCCACCATTTCGCAAAAGACTTCGCGCCACTGAATCGCGGCGAGAATCACATTGTGGCGGGCGGCCACGATTCCCCCTTCAGATTCTTCGTGGCCGTTACCTAAAGCAAGGGTCGTATCGGCGAGTTGTGCCTGTCCGTGAGCGGGCTTGACATGACGAGTCTTGGCCCAAGGTAGTTTGGGCCGTTACGGTCATGGTGGTCCAAGCTCCTTTCCGAGCGGTGATCTTCGCAACCACTGGACTTACCATGACCGCTTTAGCTTCTCAGCTTTTGCAGAACTCTCCCCACACTGCCGTACTCTGCCCCTGCGGCACAAGAGCAAGCCCGTCGGAATGCAGGTCTGTCTTGCATTTGATTCTGCACCGAGAAATAGCAGAGAGGTTTGGCGCGTGGATGGCCTGTCCCCCGCTTTTGACGCGACCCTCTTGATAGCCAAAATCATTTGGCACATTATCTTCAGACAAACATTTCCGCAGTGAAAAAAGAATGCGTACCATCCTTCGGCGTGTCGAGAACGCATTATGGTGTCTTCGCGGAAATCCCTTGCTCCCCTTCCATTCGTCCGAGTTCGCTGCGAAAGTCACGAACGAGCTTAGGTCCATTTACCGGGGGCGTTCGGCTGACATTTTTTTCGCAAACGAAGGCCCAATAGTTATCAAATGGCTTCACTACCTTCCGATATATGATGAGGTCTTGGGGCCTTATGCCGGCTCAAAACTAAAGATGCTCGAAATCGGCGTATTTAAGGGCGGCTCGCTGGGGCTCTGGCGCAAGTTCCTCGGCGATGAAGCCGTGATATTTGGCATCGATATCAATCCCGATTGCGCTGCTTACGATGGGAACGACGCGAGGGTCCGGATTGGCTCTCAGCAAGATCCTCAATTTCTCCGAAGGGTCGTCAGTGAGATGGGCGGTTTAGATGTCGTGCTGGATGATGGTTCTCATGTGGCGAGTCATCAGCGCGCGAGCTTCAATGTCTTGTTTCCCCTTCTCAGCGAAGGCGGGCTCTATCTTATAGAGGATTTGCACACATCGTACTGGACTTACTTTGGCGGCGGACTGAAGAGACGGGGCACTGCGGTTGAATTCTTGAAAGACAAGGTCGATGAAATTCATAGGCATTATCGAACCAGGGGACTAAATACCGTGACATCTATGCCAGACATAGAGAGCATTCAATTCTTCGATTCGATTGCTGCGGTCAGAAAACGCAAACAACTTCCAAGATATCACGTCATGGTTCCGTCTCCGGATGAGTAAGCATAGTCAGTGCCGCCCGGTCAACTTCCACTCGGCTCGTTACAGCTCTGAATGTCGACCTCAAGGCTTGATTATCCGAGCCGTGCGCTGTCGTTTGTAGGTTGCACATACGGCTCCATATTTGGGAGTTATGCGAGTCCGTGAGCGGGCTTGACATGGCGAGCCTCGGCCCAAATTTCTTTGGGCCGTCGTCCCGTCGTCCCGCGCCGCAAGTTCCGAAACGGTTACCGTGCTGCTCTCGCGCCGCGAATATTGCCGCACGGCCCCGCGAAGGTAATGCTCCAGCCTTCCCCCCCAAAACTGCCATCGTGGGCCATCACATTGGCTATTAGCCGGGTACCGTCTTGCGTAAAATATGCGACAGCGGCAACCGTGCGCCCTTCGGATTCAGGATAGCCAGGTAAATTGAAATGAGTGAGCTGCTGAAGATGGCTGCCAGCGGTAATCATCAGCATAAATTCGGTATGTAAAGACAGAACCTTATAGCTGTCCGGGTCGTTCCGGTAAGGATAGGAGGACAGCCAAACGCTTTTGCAGCCATCCGACGAAACCACCCCAGTACCCTCCC
>CAYWHF010000197.1:0-5321 GCA_964457695.1 uncultured Methylocapsa sp. | reverse complement strand
ATACCCTCCCGCCGGTGCTCTTGCGCTACCGCCAAGTCATAGATGTAAATCTCGCTGCGCTCCTGCTCAAACTTCCGCAGCTCATAGGCCGCGATGCCGCCCACGACGGTGCTGTGTTTTAACGCGGCGAGCGCGATGAAATAGTGATCAGCGAGCAAGCTCTTCATATAGGCTACACTGGGGCGTGCTCTGCCATAGGTGTCTGCGTCGTCGAAGGCCTCGCCGAAAGTAGTCAGAAGAGCATTCATTAGCGCCAGATCGTCAGGCGCGACTCTGCGGATCGTAAAAGAGGTGGACAAGCCAGCCGGCTCAGAAATGCAACAGGTTGATGAACATGCCTTTTAGGAAGTTCGACTCCGCGCCCGCCGTCGGCGTGGTGCGCGTCACGAAATCGATGAGCTTGCCGTCCTCCATGCCGTAATTGGCAATGCGCTCGACTTTTTTGTCCTTGGTGAAATAGACTGCGAAGACACGCTGGTCGGTGACCTTGGGCTGCATGAATTGCAGGCTGCGATTGGTGAACTGCGTCATATAATACCAAGCGTCGCCGCCGACGGTGGAGGTCGTCGTCGGCGACCCGAGCAGAACCAATATATGTTCGGCAGAATCCCCGGCCTTCACTTGCTCGGCCGCTTTTGGATCGAGCTGATAGCCGTGGGTGACTTGACCGTCGTAGCCAAGGCAGCCGCTAAGAAACAGCGCGGCCGCCGCAACCAGAGACAGTTTCTTCGGGCTTAGCAGAAAATGGTGTCCGCGCCGCAATCTCCAAATCTCCATTCCACAAGACTCTTGTTTTCGGCCAATGATATTGCATGGGGCTGGCCGCGCACAGCCCCGCCCCTCGGGGCGGCGCCCGCTTGCTGTATCCTGCGCGAGCCGCCTCAACAATAGGGCAGCGTCATGTGCAGTCTCTTCCAGCGCAACGCCAATCGGGCATTAATTGACCGTCTTTCCGGCGAGATCGTGGCAGCCGCCCGGCGCCCTGCGCTTTTTACCGAATATGGGATCGAAGATAGCATTGGCGGCCGCTTCGAGGCACTTGCCTTGCACGCGGCGCTTGTCCTTCGCCGCCTGAACTCCCTGCCTCCGCCCGGTCCCGAAATGGCACAAGACCTGGCCGATGCGATTTTCCGCTCCTTCGATGCCGCCTTGCGGGAAAGGGGCGTCGGCGACTTGAGCATGCCAAAACACATGAAAGCATTTGCCGCCGCTTTTCTCGGCCGCGCCACCGCCTACAATCGGGCCCTCAAAGGCGATCTGCAAGGACTTTCGGCAGCGCTTCTCCGCAATGTTTACGAGGGCCATGGAAGTGCGGAACGGCTTGCGCGTTATGTCAGGGCGACCGTCGAGGCCTTGGACAGAGCCGCCTTCGAAGATTTTTTGGCCGCCAAAATAACTTTCCCAGAACCTTCCGTCATTCTTTGAAACAATGGCGCTTTGCAATAAGCTTTTTCGTGAAGCTGGTTTCAACTTCGGCTTGATCGTGCTCTAATCGTTTTGGAGGTGCTCGTGATGCCGCCTACAAGCGATGGCCGTCCAATTCCTCGCGCGGCTGGCGCCAAGCCTAAGGCCCGGCAATTCTCGCGCTTGCTTGCCGTCGAGACCGTTCCAGATGCTGGCCTTTATACAAAAGTTTGTGCAACCGAGGCCGAATACGCGGCGCTGGCGGCGCAATGCGGGCTTTCCGCGGTCCAATCTTTTGCGGCCGATTTTCACGTGTGCAAGCAGGGGCGCGGGAGGTTTCACGTCCGCGGCAAGCTGCAGGCGCGGGTGACCCAGATTTGCGTCGTGAGCCTTGACCCTTTCGACAGCGAAATTTCTGCTGATATCGACGTGGAGTTTGCGCCTTCCGGCGGCAGGCGCGAGACATCTACTACTCAGAGTGATCCGCCCGATCCAATCGTTGACGGGCAAATCGATCTTGGCACGCTCGCCGTGGAATTTTTGCTGCTAAACCTCGATCTTTATCCGCGTAAGCTTGGCGCCGTGTTCGAGACGGCAGATGCCGGCGGAAAGGCAGCCGAGCGCGAGTCTCCCTTTGCGGTTTTGCTGCGCCGTTAACGCCAGACGGTTCTAGCCGCCGTGCACGTTCGCCTCGGGGTCGGTCAAGCGCTGCAAGCGGAGCGCCGCCGTATGGGCAAATCGCAATAGCATCGCGCGGCGGGTCGCGGCGGCCATCCGGTGCTCCGGGGCGTGCCGCACGATATCGGCGCTATAGGCATCGGCAAGGATGAGGCCCGCGTCCTGCGGCATGTGGTCGGCCGGGACGCTTTCTGGAATCGCGAAATAAAACCGGTCGCAATAGGTGCGATACTCATGCCATTTGTAGTCGGCATGAAAATCGTTGAGAGAGGATTTGATTTCGACAATAAGAAACGAGCCGTTGGTTGAAAGTGCGACGATGTCGGCGCGCCTTCCCGAGAGAAGCGGCAATTCGGTCAGGGTCGAAAAATTGAGCCGCCGCAACAACCGTCTCGTGCCGCGGGCGACGAGCAACGCCGTCTCGGACTGGTGTTGGTCACGGGATGCGGGAGGCTTTAGCATTTTTAGTGTGGCCGTTTTCTGGGACTTTGCGACTCGCCGGCATTGGGGTTGCGCCGTCTAGGACCCCCGAGTTAGCGTAACCTGGGCGCGGCTGCTGCCTCGCACCAAGACGCTGGAGTGAATGGCAATAGATAAGGCCCATTACAGGACGGCTTGATCCGGCTACGGGAAAAAGGGAAAAGGACTATAGAATCATCCTTACCTTTCAACCTATTTTCTCTTAGTGTCGCTTAGGCATCAACCGATGGGCAGGGGAGCACGCGTGGCCGGGAAGTCTCGAAAGCTAATTTTCGGGCCTTTTCGGCTAGAGCCGGCAAATGCCCTCCTTTGGCGAGGCGAGGAACGCGTTGCGCTGCCGCCAAAGCCATTCGATGTGTTGTGCCACTTGGCGGAGCGCCCAGGAAAATTGGTAACCAAGGACGAGCTCCTCGAAGCAGTTTGGCCCAATCTCCACATTAGCGAATCAAGCTTGAATGTTGCGATTAATGCACTTCGCTCGGCTCTTGGCGATGATTCCAAGGCGCCGCACTACGTCGAGACGGTTACCCGGCGGGGATATCGGTTCATCGCACACGTTGCCGTTGAGCGGCCGCAAGAATCAGAGCCGCCCTGGTTCGCTCTGTCACGCCCCCATCTCTGGGTCGGCAGAACCGGTCCGATCGAACAGCTGGAAGGACTTTTTCAATGGGCAGCCGCCGGCAATCGGCAACTTGTCTTTGTCACTGGCGAAGCCGGTATCGGTAAGACGACTCTCGTTGAGATGTTTCTGGAGCGCATGTTTCAACGCGACGTCCGCGTTATGCTCGGCCGCTGTGTCGAGCATTTTGGGACGGATGAAGCTTTTCTCCCCTTGATCGAAGCCTTGCAGGACTACTGCACTGGATCCGAAGCGGCTGCGCTGATCACGACGCTCAGAGAATGGGCGCCGACCTGGCTGGTGCAGCTGCCGGGGCTCATTAACGACGAAGAGTACCTGGAACTTGAAAAGGAGGTATTTGGCGCGACGAGGGAACGCATGCTCCGTGAGTACTGCGAATTCCTGGAGGCGTTAGGCTCAGAAGGTCCATTGGTCATCCTGATTGAAGATTTGCATTGGAGCGATTACGCGACGCTTGACGTTTTGTCGCGCTTTGCCCGCCGCACCAAGAATGCGCCGGTGTTGATTATCGCGACCTATCGCCCCGTCGACGTCACAATTGGAAATCACCCGACGCGGAAACTGCATCTAGATCTGCAACGCCACGAGCTTTGCACCGAAATTCCAGTTGAAAGGCTTTCGCGGGCCGAGGTTGAGGAATATCTCGCCCTGCGCTTTAAGGATGCCGGGATCGCTTGCGAACTCGTAGAACGGATATTTTCGAGAAGCGAAGGACAAGCCCTTTTTGTGGTGTCTCTTGTAGACGATCTAATTGCAAGACAAGAACTCATTGAAGTTGACGGACGATGGCGCATCTCAGAGCAACCTGCTGCCTCGCAAGGTTGCGTATCACAGGGACTGCGAGAGATGATTGGGAGCCAGATCGATCGCTTAACCGCCGATGAGCAACGGCTGCTTGAGGCTGCGAGCGTCGCGGGCGCGGAATTTTCCGCCGCCATGGTTTCAAGCACAACGGCCGGCGATGTCAGTGGCGTCGAGCAGATTTGCGAGACGCTGGCGCGCAAAGGTGTCATGCTGGGTGTCGGCGGCGTCGCCGAGTGGCCGAACGGAATGGTCGCTGGGCGCTACGCTTTCCTGCATAACCTCTATCAGGAGGTTCTCTACCAAAGGCTAGCGCCCGGTCAACGGACGCGGCTGCACCGCGAACTTGGCGAGCGGCTGGAGACAGGATACGGCGACAAAGCGTCGGACATCGCGGCCGTTCTTGCTCTGCATTTTGAGGAAGGGCGCGACTTTTCGAAAGCCGTTCACTATCTTGCCGAAGCCGCCAAAAATTCCGCCCAGCGTTTTAGTAATAGCGAAGCGGCTATTTACCTCACGCGCGCCATGAACTTAGTGAAACGCCTGGCCGCGGACCGGCAGATGGCGACGCAGATCATGCTCTTGCACCGAAGAGCGTGGGTTCGGCGTTCAGGTGGAGACTTTCTTGGTTCGATAGAAGACTTGCAAACAATGGTTTCCTGCGCGGCGGAAGCAAGGGAGCTACGCGCGGAAATCAATGGCTTGCTGGATCTCAGCCGGTTCTGCCTTTTCAGCGACCGGCGGCAAAGCCTGCAGTTCGCCGAGCGGGCGCTGGCGAAAAGCCAGGATATTGAGGATGACGTCCTAAGAGCGCTCGTGCGGGGAAGCAGCGCCAACATAAATCTCATGTTGCGGGGCTGGCATGACGAGGATGCCGAACTTTGCCGCGAAGTGGTGAAAGCAACGGCTGTTGCTGTCGACCCATGGATATTGTTACGGCGTTGTTCGCTGGATATGGTGAGCAATTATTTGCGCTCGAATTATTACGAAAGCTGCGTGGCCGCAAAAGAGGGCAAAGAATTTGCCCAGGCAAGTGGGGATCAATATTATTTCATCGTATTCAATACGATTTTAGCTTTCGCCCTTCTCCACATCGGCGAATGGCGGGAACTCAAGAAAACGGTTTCGGCAGCACTGGCGAAAACAGAGAAAAACGCAAACCATCAAGGAAGCGTATTGTGCCGAATCGCGCTGGGCTGGTTGCATGCCGAGGCTTTAGATTTTGAGCGCGCAAAAAAATTCTGCGATGAAGTCCTCAATCCGGAGTTTGACGCTAATCCATTCACTTTTTTTGCTAGTCGAAACCTTTTGGCCAAGG
>CAYWHF010000196.1:0-5329 GCA_964457695.1 uncultured Methylocapsa sp. | reverse complement strand
GGCAACGAAAAGGGCCAGACGGCAATTGCAGAATTAAAACGCATATTGGGTGTCGAGCACAAATTTCCCGGCGGAATTGGCGCGAACCACGCTCGCATTGGCATCGGTCAACAATGCCACCTCCGGCAACGCATCGAAGTTGTCGGGCAGCGCCACATTATCGACTTCGAGATCGCGAAGCCGGCGGTTAAGGCGCACGGCCCGCATGAGATGCGGCACCATCGCTTCGAAGACACGAATTTGCTGAGAGGTTAAATCGTCGTTGCCGGGCGCGTTGAAAACGCTGACCAGCGCGGAAAACCCATCTTCGCAAATCAAATTTGCACCCATCGCTCCGAGCCCGCAGCCCGTCGGCTGCCAAAACTCGTTGAAGACCGGCGTGGCGGCAAATTCCGCTCGCGGGATGAGCTTGTCGAGGGCGTAAACTTCGCCGAGGGGCCACAACGCGGCGCGTGGAACAACAGGTTCGCGGAACGCCCAATAGGACTTATAAACGGCGAGCAAATCGGGATCGAAACGCGGCGCGACCGTAGCGAAGACATTGGCTCGCCAATCAAACGACGGCATTGCAACTTGCGACGCGCCCATAGTGTCGGCGAGCTTGATCAGCACTGCCGGCCAGAGTTCCGCTTCGAGCACGGCCTGGTAAATCAGGTCAATGAGATGAAGAAGGTCCTTGTCGCTGCGCATGGGCAGGGTTTCACCGGCGCTATTGCTTAATCATGAAGCGAACACGTTAAGTTGTCTTCAAGCTTTAAGATGGCGAATTGGGAACTTGAACCAGCGCCGGCGCTAAGGGCCTTGCGACGGCTTTGGTGAATAAAACAAAACGATATGTGGCCGTGGTCTAGTTTTCCCATGGGCTGATTACAGGTCGTAAACCAACTCGCCTGTAGTTACAGCGCTTGAAGGCGTCCACAATATGGTGCTAGGAAAGATCCAAAATGGCATAGAGGCGTGCCCGGCACGGATTCCGGCAGACCAAAAAACATTTGCCAGGAGGGAATAACGATGGCGCCACCTTCGCCACCCGGAAAGCGCAGGAGGATCACGATTCTCGAAGCGATTATCGTGATTGGTGGCTTCACCGCTATCATCGGCTACAACCGGCTTAACATAGCCAGGTTTCAACGCTCGATCCCCAACGTAAATTCTAAGATTGTTGGGGAATGGAAAGCCGAGCGGGGACCTGAGCACCTGCAATTTCGCACGGACGAGAGTGTGAGCATGACCGTGCCTGGTTCTCCCGCGGGTGAAAACACGTCCGAGGCTACAGCAAACACGAACGGCCCGGCGCCGGTGACCGGCAAATATAAGCTGACCTCAGGGGGAAGAGTATACCTTCAGCTGATGAACGGGAAGAAATACTCGACGACGATCAGTCCGATGAACCCAAACCGGTTCGATCTCATCGATTCGGACACCGATGGCGTAACGACATTCGACCGCGTGTCAACACCTCCGGCGAGCGAGGGGAAGGCGGTTCCTGCGCCCCCCGCTACCGGGGAAGCGCCCGTCGCTCCCGCAGCTACGGAGGCTCCTGCAGCGCCCGTCGCTCCCGCAGCTACGGAGGCTCCTGCAGCTCCCGAGGCCCCCGCCACCGCGGAGGCTCCTGCAGCTCCCGAGGCCCCCGCCACCGCGGAGGCCCCGGCAGCTCCCGAGGCCCCCGCCACCGCAGAGGCCCCCGCAGCGCCTGAGGCACCCTCCTCCGCGGAGGCCCCCGAGGCTCCGCCCGCTGCCCAGGCTCCCCCGGCCCGTAAAAAACATAGGTGAATTTTCTGCTCCGCCACAGATCGCTTCAGCGCGGCCTCGACACGCAAGCTCCAGTCATGTAGAGCGGGGTCTCCAATACCTACGAGAGAATCGAAACGCGCGCCGGACAAGGTGCGGCGGGGCGAAAGGTTTCATCTAATGAATGTCATCGTCGAACTTGAGGCTGTGCACGCCGCCAAGCTTTTGGCTGGAAGGGCAATTCCCGTTTTTGCGCCGGGCGACACCGTGATCGTGAACGTCAAAGTGAAGGAAGGCGACCGCACCCGCGTGCAGGCCTATGAGGGGGTATGCATCGCCCGCGCGGGCAGCGGCCTGAATGAGAACTTTACGGTCCGCAAGATTTCCTATGGCGAAGGCGTCGAGCGTGTCTTTCCGGTCTATTCGCCAAATATCGATTCGATCAAGCTGGTGCGGCGCGGAAAAGTCCGGCGGGCAAAGCTCTATTATCTCCGCGACCGGCGTGGCAAGTCGGCGCGCATCGCCGAAAAGATGGAGACTCCGGCCGCCAAATCTGCGCGTGAGGCTGCCAAAAAAGAGGTCAAGGCGGCTGCCAAATCAAAGAAGGCCGCTACCGCCGCCGATTCGGCTCCCGCGGCCGGCGGGGGCGGATAGCGAGGGCTCAAGCCAGCGGGGCATTTAGGATCCAGCGATGGCCAAAGGGATCGCGAAAGGTCGCGACCCTTGTTCCCCAAAATGAATTCGTCGGAGTGGTTTCGCCCTTTGCGCCGAGACTCGTGGCTTTCGCAAAGATTTCGTCGACCGTCTTGGCCTCGGCATATTCCAGGCTCACCGAAATTGTCGCAAGTTCGCCCGGCACCGGCACCCTCGTCTGGCCAAATTCCGGAAAAGCGTCGGCGAGCATGACCGAGCCTTCGTTGATCAAAAGCTCGCAATGCATGATCCGCATGCCGTCGAAGGACGGCATCAGCGCACGCTGGCGTGCATCGAAAACGCTTGTATAAAAGGTGATCGCCGCGAGGGCAGGGGAAACGGTCAAGTAAGGCGCAACCGGCGGGCGCATGAGATCCTCCGCAAATTCACTTCTGGCACGGGGGGGCTTCCCGTGGCCGTGTCTTGCCGCTAAGAACTGCCATCTGAATTACTTCTTTTGCAAGAGCCGCTTCGCACACGGAACACCGCCATGCCAAAACCCCGCACGCTTTACGACAAGATTTGGGATGATCACCTCGTCCATTCGGAGCCCGATGGCGCGAGCTTGATCTATATCGACCGCCATCTTGTGCATGAGGTGACGAGCCCCCAGGCTTTCGAGGGGCTGCGCTTGTCCGGGCGGCCTGTCCGGGCGCCGCAAAAGACGCTCGCGGTCGTCGATCACAATGTCCCGACGACCGATCGCTCAAAGGGCATCGACGATCCCGAAAGCAAAATCCAGATCGAGACACTTGCCCACAATGCGCGCGCGTTTGGCATCGAATATTTTGACGAGCGCGACAAGCGGCAAGGCATCGTCCATATCATCGGCCCCGAGCAGGGCTTTACGCTTCCCGGCACGACGATCGTCTGCGGCGACAGTCACACCTCGACACACGGCGCCTTTGGCGCGCTCGCGCATGGCATTGGCACGTCCGAGGTCGAGCATGTGCTCGCCACCCAGACTTTGATCCAGACCAAGGCGAAGAATATGCGCGTCACCGTCGATGGCGCACTTGGCGGCGGCGTGAGCGCCAAGGACATCGTGCTTGGGATCATCGGCGAGATCGGCACCGCGGGAGGCACTGGGCATGTGATCGAATATGCGGGCGAAGCGATCCGCGCCTTATCGATGGAAGGCCGCATGACCGTCTGCAATATGTCGATTGAGGCCGGCGCCCGCGCCGGTTTAATCGCGCCCGACGAGAAAACTTTTGCCTATCTGAAAGACCGCCCGAAGGCGCCCAAGGGGGCCGCGTGGGACGCGGCGATGCGCTATTGGGAAACGTTGCGCTCCGATCCGGGCGCCGTATTCGACAAGGAAATCCGGCTCGACGCTGCCAAATTGCCGCCGCTTGTGACTTGGGGCACGAGCCCGGAAGATGTGGTGACGATCGAGGGCCGCGTGCCTTGTCTTGACGACGCAGACAGCGAAGCCAAACGAGCAAAGATTTCACGCGCGCTCGATTACATGGGGCTTCAAGGCGGCGAGAAAATCACCGGCATTTTTATTGACCGGGTGTTTATTGGCTCTTGCACCAATAGCCGGATCGAAGACCTTCGCGCCGCCGCAAAGATGGTCGAAGGCAAGCATGTCGCCGCAACCGTCAACGCCATGGTCGTGCCGGGCTCTGGCCTCGTCAAAAAACAGGCCGAAGCCGAGGGGCTCGACGCGATTTTCCTGGCTGCTGGATTCGAGTGGCGCGAGCCTGGCTGCTCCATGTGCCTTGGGATGAACCCCGACCGTCTCGCGCCAGGCGAACGCTGCGCCTCGACCTCCAACCGCAATTTTGAAGGCCGCCAAGGTTTTAAGGGCCGCACCCATCTCGTTTCGCCCGCCATGGCCGCCGCCGCCGCAATCGCCGGCCATTTCGTGGACATCAGGGAGTGGCTTTGAAGGGCAGGCCTTGATGCGTGCGGTCACCCGGGCCAGCGAAGTCCGTAAGAGTAGCCGGTAACAGTCTGTAAACCGTAGCTTGACAGGAAACAGCCTCCCTGCTAAACTTCTTCATGAAGATTGGAAACGTGGTCCATCGAGGACTGCGGTGGTTCATCGAGCGAGACGACCCGTCAGGTCTTCCCGCCGCTTATATTGAGAAATTCCGCGATATCCTGTCTTTCCTTCAGGATATGGAGGACGTTGAAGAGCTTCGGGCGTTTCCGGCGTGGAAGGCTCATCGGCTTACCGCAGGCAGGAAAGGGACGTGGAGCCTCAGCGTCACCCGCAATTGGCGGATCACGTTCCGGATCGACGAAGCGGAAGGCGAAATTCTCGACCTCGATTATGAGGACTACCACTAGGACATTTGATCATGATGCGCATGTCAAGGCCGTCGCATCCCGGCCAGTTCATCCGGATGGAGATTATCGAGCCGCTAGAGCTGTCGGTTACCAATGCCGCCAAAATTCTTGGCGTCACCCGGCCGGCACTCTCGGCCCTTCTAAACACCCGCGCCTCTCTCTCGCCAGAGATGGCGCTGCGCATCGAGAAAGCTTTTGGGGTGAAAATGGACACGCTTTTGCGGATGCAGACCTCTTTCGAGATCGCCGAAGCGCGAAAGAGGGATGGGGAGATTGAGGTTCAGCCCTATGTTGCCCAGACCAAAAGCCATTCGCGATCGAAACTGGTTTAGGACGCCGTCATAAACAAAGATGAAAAGGCGATGTTCCGAGCCAGAGGATTTAACTGGCGCGAACCTGGCTGCTCGGTGTGCCTTGCCATGAACCCGACCGTCTCGCACCCGGCGAGCGCTGCGCCTCGACCTCAGCCCGCAACTTCGAAGGTGGGCAAAATTTTTAGGACCGCATTCATCTCGTTTCCTCCGCAATGGCGGCAGCGGAATGCGATCACCATTGCGTTTTCGACAAACTGCTCCAAAAGCTGCAGCGGAGATGTTGCCAAATG
>CAYWHF010000195.1:0-5350 GCA_964457695.1 uncultured Methylocapsa sp. | reverse complement strand
AAAGACACAAACTAAATAACAACACACACCGACACACACACAGACACCCACACAGCACTACACCACTACATTAGCTACAGACTCTGAGCTTAGACGGTGTGCAGGCTGGCGAAGCACACGAGTGAGCTGGTGGGAGTGGCGTTCAGTGACAACGCAGCGACCGCTTCGCTCCCCTCCATGCGCCTTATCGAGAAAATCCACTCCACTCCCCGGTTATTCCCTCCCGAACCGGTGCGTTATCTGGGCTCGCTGCTGGTACGCAACGCGATTCGCCGCAAGGAAAGCGCCGAAGATCGTCACACGGAACCATTCCTGCTCGACAAGTTCCTGGCCCGCTTCGCTCAGGCCGCCGGTAAAGCCGATAAGGTGGCCTGAGGAGGTGGCCTGAGGAGGTGGCCTGTGAAGGGGGCCTGGGAAGGCGGCCTTAGGCCGGGGTTCCGCCAGGGTGACGACTGGCACCGAACAACGCTGAGAGGCGTGCTAATCCCTTGTTTGCAAGTTGCAGCAACACCATGCTGCCGGATCGAAGGAGGAACAGCGTGCGCATCATTTTGGCGAATCCCCGCGGCTTCTGCGCCGGCGTGGAACGTGCGATTGCTATCGTCGAGCGGGCGTTGGAATTGTATGGAGCGCCTGTCTATGTGCGCCATGCAATTGTGCACAATAAGCATGTCGTCGATAGGCTGAGCGGCATGGGCGCCAGATTCGTGGAGGATCTTGCGGATGTGCCGGAAGGTTCGATCGTCATCTTCAGCGCGCACGGCGTCGCCAAGGCTGTGCGTGACGAGGCCGCCAGGCGGAACGTCAAAGTGTTCGATGCGACCTGCCCGCTAGTCAGCAAAGTCCATATGGAGGTGGTGCATTATCAGAAGGAAGGGCGCGAGTGCATTCTTATCGGCGAGGCCGGCCACGCAGAGGTCGAAGGCACGATAGGCCAATACAGACATTCGGATGGCGACGGCGGAATGTATTTGATCGAGTCCGTGGACGATGTCCCAAAACTCGAAGTCAAGAACCCGGATTTTCTCGCCTTTGTCACGCAGACCACCCTGTCGGTTGACGATACGGCGGAAATCATAAACGCGTTGCGCAAGCGATTTCCCAAGATCGTTGGTCCCAAGAAGGAAGACATTTGTTATGCCGCCCAAAATCGCCAGAATGCGGTTAAGAGGCTGGTTGGCAGCTGCGACCTTATCCTGGTGGTCGGTTCGGGGCACAGTCACAATACCGCACGTCTTAAGGACGTCGTCGTGAAGCATGGGGTTCCGGCTTATCTCATCGACAATGCCGCGGAGATGCAGCGCCAGTGGCTCGAAGGGGTGGCCACAGTGGGGGTGACGGCCGGCGCCTCAGCCCCAGAGATTCTAGTCAAGGAGGTTGTCGGACGGCTTGGAGAATGGGGCGGCACCCTGGTGTTAGAAGGCCCAGGGGGCCGGGAGGAAGTCATTTTCAGTCTTCCGCGCGAGCTTACGGCGATTGCCGCAGCTGCCTAAGCGTGAAAGTGGATTTGAGCAATTGGACTTTGTCTGGTCTTTCCGGCTATTTGACGTCCGATATGATCTAGCCATTGGGCGCACTTTGTTACCCAGTGACGGGCGGCGGAAGCAAGCCTGACCGGGGCAACAAATTCGGTCCCTGCGGACCCGTTGCCAGGCGGCACGGCACCAGCAAATGCTGCATTGAATTGACCGCCTGCCCCCGATACCTGTTCCGCGCAGCGCCTGAAGCCTCCCCGCGCCGCGTGACCAGCGCGATGGTTTGAGCAAAAAGGGCTGGAGCACCAGTTTGTACGCAGCCAGCTTCGGCCTATTTGGCCTGAGCGACGGACGCGGGAATAAAGTACCGGCGCGCGGCGCGCTCATGCTCCGGCAGGCACGCAGCCGAAGTTCCCCTATCTGCCGCCAAACCGGCAGAATCTGTCGAATGTTTCATCCACTGTGATGCAAAAGTCGCGACGGCGCAGAAAAGCCTGGATGCGCTTCAAAATGAAGCGGTTAGCGTTGCGGGTTGCGATTTTGTTCGCTATTCAGCTTGGATGAGCAGAATGACAAGATGCTGTTTTCCTCTATTCTGAACCGTTTAACAATTTCGCCTCATCGGCTTACGGACAGGACTTTTTTTCGAGCCGGGCGTGTATGAAAGAGGAACTGGTGACAAAAGAATCGAAGACTCCCTTGCTCGACACAATTTTTGTGCCGGCGGACCTGCGGCGGTTGCCCGAATCCTACCTCGCCCAAGTCGCGAATGAATTGCGCATCGAAACAATTGATGCGGTTTCGGTGACCGGCGGGCATCTTGGCGCGGGGCTTGGCGTCGTAGAACTGACGGTTGCCTTGCATTATGTTTTCGATACGCCAAACGACCGGTTGGTGTGGGATGTCGGCCACCAGGCCTATCCGCACAAAATCTTAACCGGGCGGCGCGACCGGATCCGGACCTTGCGCCGCGGCGGTGGCTTATCGGGTTTCACCAAACGCTCCGAAAGCGAGTACGACCCATTTGGCGCGGCCCACTCGTCGACTTCGATTTCCGCCGGGCTCGGCATGGCAGTTGCCAATACGCTCTCGGACAAAAAAACCCATGTCATCTCCGTAATCGGCGATGGCGCGATGTCTGCCGGCATGGCTTACGAGGCCATGAACAACGCCGGCGCGATGCATTCGCGCCTCATCATCATTCTCAACGACAATGACATGTCGATCGCGCCGCCGGCTGGCGCCTTGTCCGCTTATCTCGCGCGGCTTGTATCCGGCGGCACCTATCGTTCGGTGCGCGAAACAGCAAAACAGCTTGGACGCCATCTTCCCAAATTCATCTATGACCGTGCCCGAAAAACTGAGGAATTCGCCCGCAATTTCTGGTCTGGCGGAACTTTGTTCGAGGAGCTTGGCATTTATTATGTCGGGCCGATCGACGGACACAATATCGATCATATGCTGCCCGTGTTGAAGAATGTCCGGGATCACGATATCGGGCCGATCTTGGTGCATGTCGTGACCCAGAAAGGCAAGGGCTACGCGCCCGCCGAGGCATCAACCGACAAATATCATGGCGTCAACACTTTCGATGTCGTCACCGGCGTCCAGGTCAAACCCAAGGCGAATGCGCCATCCTATACCCGGGTCTTTGCCGATGCCTTGATCGCCGAGGCGCGTGAGGACGATAAGATTGTGGCGATCACCGCCGCCATGCCAAGCGGCACCGGCCTCGATCTTTTTCAAAAGGTCTTTCCGGATCGTACTTTTGATGTCGGCATCGCCGAGCAGCACGCAGTCACTTTCGCGGGCGGCCTTGCGACGGAAGGTTTTAGGCCCTTCTGCGCGATCTATTCGACCTTCCTGCAGCGCGCCTACGATCAGGTCGTGCATGACATTGCCATACAGAAATTGCCGGTGCGGTTCGCGATTGACCGTGCGGGCCTCGTTGGCGCCGACGGCGCCACTCACGCGGGTTCGTTCGACATTCCCTATCTCGGAATCCTTCCGGGATTCGTCGTCATGGCGGCGGCGGACGAAGCCGAGCTCGTGCATATGGTGGCAACGGCCGCGGCTTACGACGGAGGACCCATCGCCTTCCGCTATCCGCGCGGTGAGGGCGTGGGCGTGGACCTGCCCGCGCGAGGCGCTTTGCTTGAAATTGGCCGCGGCCGGATTTTGCGCGAAGGCAGCAAAGTCGCGATCCTGTCGCTTGGCACGCGCTTGGGCGAAGCGCTGAATGCGGCGGAAGATCTTGCCGCCTATGGCATCTCGACGACGGTCGCGGACGCGCGTTTCGCTAAGCCGCTCGACCGGGACCTCCTGTTGCGGCTCGCCGCGGAGCACGAAGTGCTTATCACGATCGAGGAAGGCTCGATTGGCGGTTTTGGTTCATTTGTGATGCAGGCTCTAAGCGAAGAGGGCTTATTTGATGGCATTGGCATGAGAAATCTAAAGTTCCGCGCGATGGTGTTGCCCGACCGCTTCCTCGACCATGACAAGCCGGAGAAACTCTATGCTTCTGCCGGTCTCGACGCCAAAGGTATCGTCGCCAAGGTGCTTGCGGTGCTTGGCCGGGAGACAGAGGCGAAAAAGAGCATGATCGCTTGAACAATAAATGTCGGAAGTCGCTCGTATGATCTGTGTCACCGACAGACACGAACCTTAGTGCCTCGCGCATCGGTCTCAGGCGATATCGGAGCGTTGACTGCGCTTCAGGATCCCTTTAGTACGTTTCACCAAAGTTGTGCCGATCGAGACTCAAGGCGCAATCAGGATCGCATCCTGCTTCCCTTACACTTGCAACACGCACAAACAGTTGAGTGAATGGCCGGAAAAACTTCAATTGCACTCCGCGTAGCGGCGATTCCGGTCTTGCTCGTGGTTATTGAGATTATCGAAGCGCGGCAACCACTTGCTACGTTCCGTTTGGTCACGTTCGGTACGGTTTTTCTTCTTCTCGCTGATATCGCGTCACTTCTTCGCGACAAATGGCGCGTTTTTCTTATTGTGCTGACCTCGCTCTCAATTGGCATGTTTATCATCGAGGCCGTGGCCAATATTTGGGAACCGCTAGAACGGAGCGTTGTCTCGCCAGACGGGCTCTATGCGCTGCGGCCAGTGATCGGCTGGGGACCGGGCCACGCGGGGCAGTTTCACGACGAAAAAAACGATTCAAAAACGGGTACCCCCATCTACAGTGCCAATTACACAATTGATTCGAACCTTCTGCGTCAAACCTTATCATGCGAGTCCGGTCCCACGGTCGTCTTTTTCGGATGCTCGTTTACTTTTGGGATAGGGTTAAACGATGCCGACACAATGCCGCAAGCATTCGCGGACAGCGTCGACCGCAAAGTGCGTGTTCTCAATCTCGGCTTCGGTGGCTATGGGCCACAGCATTTCTTGAGCGAATTGCAGTCGGGGATTTTCGATTCTGTCATTGGGTCGCAGGCAAGGCTCTTTGTATTTTCGACCTCGGTCGGTCACGCCGAGTGGAGTGCCTGTAAGCCCCATTGGGTGAGTCATGGGCCTCGCTACATGATTGAGAATGACCAGCTAATTCTGAAGGGCTCCTGCTATGAGGGGTTTAACCTGTGGTTGCGGCATTGGTTCCAGGATTCGGCTACCTACCGTTGGCTGATCGAGCCCAACCTGCGCAGGCTGAGCCACGATGAGGTCGAACTCTACATTCAGATCACCCTGGCCGCGGTAAATCTGGCAAAGGCAAAATACGGGGTTCCCGTGATCGTCCTTTATTTCAAGGCAGACGAGGATTCTTATCTCAGCGGGACGGGTTTTAGCACCGAGGGCGTCCTCCGGCGCCTGAGAGATGGGAGCGCCGTTGTCATTGACGCTACGGTCAACGACGAGGC